>CBDTUH010000386.1:0-3084 GCA_965363375.1 uncultured bacterium | reverse complement strand
CGGCATTGCGCCTTTCCGCAGCATGCTCCACCACATTTATTTACACCAGGTTCCGCACCAAAATATTTACCTCCTGTTTGGCACCCGCACGCAGCAAGACCTTTTGTACCACCAGGAATTAACGGGCCTGCAGCAACAAATTTCCGATTTTCAGTACATTCCTACCCTATCGCGCGAGCAGTGGCCCGGCTGCTGTGGCTATGTGCACCCGGTGTACCAAAGCCTGGTTTGGCAACGCCAAAAAGATACCGGCCAACTTCCGCCCGCTCTTTTTTACCTCTGCGGCTGGAAGGCCATGATAGCCGAAGCCAAGCAAAAAATTGAAGAACTGGGTTATGATAGAAAAGCCATCCGGCAGGAATTGTATGGTTAAAAGGAAATGGAGACGTTTTGATGTGAATAGTGAATGGTGAATGTGGAATTTAAAAGGAAAAACAGTCGGTTGGGCAGTCGTCAGCAGGAACAGCTGTGAAAAGCTAAAAAGAAATAAAGACGTTTTGCCTCTGGCTGTTTGCCATGAAACATAAACTTTAAAAAGAAAAGGAGACGTCTTAAAAACATCCTTTTAATCCTTACAAATCCCACAATTCCGCATTAAAAAAAGCCGCCAATAAATTGGCGGCTTAAAAGGAAAAGAAGACGTTTTATTTATAAAGCGTTCAGCACAATGGATTTGATTTGGTCTATGGACACACGCTCCTGCTGCATGGTATCGCGGTAGCGGATGGTAACGGTATTGTCTTCTTTGGTTTGATGATCCACCGTTATGCAGAAAGGCGTTCCCAGTGCATCCATTCTTCTGTAGCGTTTACCAATAGTATCTTTTTCTTCGTAAAAGCAACGAAAATGGCTTTTGCACCCATCCATAATCTGACGTGCAATTTCGGGCAGACCATCTTTCTTTACCAGTGGCAAAATGGCTAATTTGATAGGTGCTAATTTCGGAGGCAGTTTCAGCACCACACGACTGTCTTTCTTTTCTTCGGTGCTCAGGTCCTGCTCTTCGTAGGCTTCGCTCAGCACCATCATTACCGTACGGTCTACACCAATTGAGGTTTCCACTACGTAAGGAATATAATTGCCATAAGGCTTACCGGTGCTCTCATCAATGTCGTTATCAAAGTACTGCATTTTTTTGCGGCTGTACTCTTGGTGCGCTTTCAGGTCAAAATCGGTGCGGCTATGTATGCCTTCCACTTCTTTAAAACCAATGGGAAAGTTGTACTCAATATCGCAGGCGGCATCGGCATAGTGCGCCAGCTTTACGTGGTCGTGAAAGCGGTATTTGTCTGCAGCAATGCCTAAACTTAAATGCCATTGCATGCGCGCTTCTTTCCAGTATTCGTACCACTTCATTTGTGTGCCGGGGCGCACAAAAAACTGCATTTCCATCTGCTCAAATTCGCGCATGCGGAAGATAAACTGGCGGGCTACAATTTCGTTTCTAAACGCTTTACCAATTTGCGCAATACCAAAAGGTATTTTCATGCGCCCGGTTTTTTGCACGTTCAGAAAGTTGACAAAAATGCCCTGTGCCGTTTCGGGGCGCAGGTAAATTTTATTATCCTCTCCTTCTTCGGAAACAGCACCAAACTCGGTAGAGAACATCAGGTTAAACTGACGCACATCGGTCCAGTTGCAGGTGTTGCTTACGGTGCAAACGATTTTGTTGCCTTCAATTAAATTTTTTAATCCATCAAAATCATTGTTGGCTAAAAGCGCATCCATTTGCTGCAGCAAAAGGTCAGCTTGTTCTTTATGGCCTGCCGCTTCCAGCTCGTCAGCTTTTGCTTCTAGTAAATGATCTACGCGGTAGCGTTTGTTGCTGTCCTTATTGTCGATCATCGGGTCGCTAAAGTTATCAACGTGGCCGCTGGCCTTCCAGGTGGTAGGGTGCATAAAAATGGCGGCATCAATGCCCACAATGTTTTCGTGCATCTGCACCATGCTTTTCCACCAGTAATCCTTTATATTTTTTTTCAGTTCGCTGCCCCACTGGCCGTAGTCGTACACGGCGCCGAGGCCATCATAAATCTCCGAAGAAGGAAAAATAAATCCATACTCTTTGCAGTGCGATATAATAGCCTGAAAACGGTTGTTATCTGTTGCCATAATGGTGGCAAAAGTAAGGCGATTTTAGTTGACAGGTAATAGTTGACAGCGAACCGAAAAGAAAATCGCCGGGTGCTGGCTCCATATTAAGGTGTGGTGCAAATAATACTGGCATGGCGTGCAATCAACTTCCAACCGGCGCCTTGTTTTTGCCAGATGTTGGTATAACGTCTTTTGATAGGGCCACCGGCAGCACCTTCCTTACCTTTATGCACCACCACTTCGCTACCCATGCTGATTGCGAAATCGCCTTTTACCATAACAAGTTCTGTATGGCGATCAAATGTACTATATTCAATTTGCATAACAGGACGGTCCAGCGTATTGCGCCCGCCTTTGACAATCTGGTTCATTGGAGAATTAACGGTAAAATCAGGTGCCCATAATTGAAGCAAGGCTGCCGTATCATGTGCCATCGTAGCTTTTCGTTCGGTTTGCTCCAATACGCGTATAGTAGCTTCAATGGTTTCAGATTGTGCGCTTAAAAAAAAGGAAGTAAATAAAAAGGTAAGTAACAGAAGAAATTTTCTCATGACCGGCTTTTTAGTCTTTAGAAGTTACGACTATTAAACCGCATTAAAAGATCATCAAAAACGTCTTCTTTTCCTTTTAAACATTTCGCGCAGAGAAAAATAAGAAAAGGAGAAAAAAGTAAAACGTCTGTTTTTCCTTTTAACTTCCTCATTTCACATTTTATATTTTTCAATTTTTCATTTTTTCAAAACGTCTCGCCTTCCTTTCAACTACAAACTAAAGACTACAAACTACAAACCAGTTAAACCACTTTCACCGTTCCATCGGAATGGTCGTTTTCCTCTTTCTTCTTTTTTTCTACCTGTTTTAAACTGGTGCGGCCTTCTTCCACCTCTACATGTTTAATCCACACGGCATACTGGCTGGGTCGTATCATGGCACCGTAATCGGTAGCGTAGGCTTTGGTAAACTCGGCCCCGAAGTATAAAATAATGGCGG
>CBDTUH010000385.1:0-3094 GCA_965363375.1 uncultured bacterium | reverse complement strand
CCCTTATGCCCTATCCTTTGAGGTTCACCACTGTTATATTATTGCTTTTCATTTTAGCCTCCTGCCGAAAAGAAACCTTTACCACCGACAGCGATGCCCGCTTGTGGACCGGTATAGATACGCTGCGTTTTGATACGGTTTTTACTACCACTGGCTCCACCACCAAAAGCTTCAAAATATTTAACCGCAACGAAGAAGGCATCAGGATTGAGAACATCAGGCTGGCAGGCGGTGCCGCATCACCATTCAAAATAAATATCAACGGGCAGCCCGGTCCGCAGGCTACTGCACTGGAAATAAAAGGTGGCGACAGTGCTTATGTGTTTGTATCGGTAACGGTCAATCCCAATTCTACCAACTTACCATTTATAGTACAGGACAGCGTGGAGATAGCTTATAATGGCAACAGCACCAAAGTGCACCTTCAGGCTTACGGGCAAAACGCGCATTTTCTGCACAACCATACTATTTCTGCAAACGAAGTATGGACGTCTGAAAAACCCTATGTTATTACCGGCGGCTTGCGCGTGCAGCCCGGCGCGCAGCTTACCATCAGCAAAGGCGCCCGCATTTTTGTACATGCAGCGGCCTCTTTCATTGTTGACGGAACCTTAATGGTAGAAGGCGAAAGCGAGGAAGGCGATAACGTTATTTTTGCCGGCCACCGGCTCGACGAACCTTACCGCAACCATCCTGCAGGCTGGCAAGGCATACAGTTTACCGCCAGCAGCAGTGGCAACAGCATTCGCTATGCGCAAATTAAAAATGCGTACACAGCACTGGTGCTGCACGAGCCCGCACATGGGCAAGCACCGGTTTTAACTTTGGCGCAAACCGTTATTGACAATGCATATGAAGCAGGCATAACGGCTATTGGTTCCAGTATAAATGCACAAAACGTAGTGATTTCTAATTGCGGCAAAAACATCGTTATTCAAAAAGGTGGTACTTACCATTTTACACACAGCACCATCACAGCCTACACCAACAGCTACATCCAGCACAAAGCACCCATTGTACAATTGAGCAACTATTTCGAAAAAGACAACCTCATTACTACCAAAGCGCTTCAGATTTCTTTTACCAATTCCATTTTGTGGGGCGAAAGCAGCGGGCTGGTGAAAGACGAAATTGTACTGCTGCAAAACAACAGCGCGCCTTTTTTCGTAACCTTTAACGGCGTTTTGTGGAACAGCGAAGTACCCGGCGCCACTATCAGAGGCAACAGTATTTTAGAAGACCCTCAGTTTAAGAGCACCGAAGACAAACTTTATGATTTTAGATTGCAGGAAAATTCCCCTGCGGTGAACAAAGGTGTGCCTACAATTGTAACTTTGGATGCCGATGGAAAAGTGCGTCCCGTTGACTTGCCCGACCTGGGTGCTTACGAGCAGCAGTAAAAGAAAGGCGAGACGTTTTGGATTTACGATTTGGACTAGAAACATCAAAAGGAAAAAGAGACGTTTTTGCAAGGGCTGTTTACCATGAACCATCAACTTTGAACCATGAACTTTTTAAAATAAAACAACAATGATAAAACTGTTAGGCATAGCATTAGCTGCGTGGATGGTGATGGCAACTTCTATCTACGATTTTAAAGTGAAAGGCCTGGAAGGCGGCGAAATCAACTTTGCGGATTATAAAGGCAAAAAGATCCTGATTGTAAACACCGCCTCCAAGTGCGGCTACACCCCGCAGTACGAAGAGCTGGAAGCGCTGCACAAAAAGTACGGAAAAAAGCTAGCCATTATTGGTTTCCCGGCCAACAACTTTGGCGGGCAGGAGCCGGGCAGCAGTTCCGAAATTGCCGACTTCTGCAAGCGCAACTACGGTGTTACATTTAAAATGGCCGATAAAGTTTCTGTTACTGGCGATGATGCACACCCCTTGTTTAAATACCTGGCCGACGAAGCGCATAAAATGGGCGTGGAAGGCGCTGTTATCAAATGGAACTTCACCAAGTTTTTGGTGGATGAAAACGGCAAGCTGGTAAAAGTGTTTCCGAGCAAGGTAAAGCCCATAAGCGAAGAAATTACTGTGCACCTGAATTAAACCGCGGATTAACAGGATAAGAACGGATTAATAAGATTTTAAAAGGGAAAAGAGACGTTTTTAGCAAAAACGTCTCTTTTCCCTTTTAAAGTACATGGTTCATAGTTCATGGTTCCTAACAAACAGCCATTTACCTTTTGTGAATTGATAATGGTGAATAGAATTACTGAACGCACAAGTGAGTGACACAACAGGCGGTGATAAGTATTACAATTGATGGTAAACAAAACGTCTCCTTTTCCTTTTAAATTTTCTCACATGAAAATTAAGCATTGAACATTTTCTCTCTACCTTATCATTCATTATTTCTTGTTCAACATTCAAATCGTCCCTTTACCTCTTTCCACTCTTTTATCTCTTAGCTCAAAACGTCTCTTTTTCCTTTTAACCTCCAAATTGGAAACCCTAAATCCATTTATTTTCTTAATATCGCGCCATGCAGTTTAAGGATGTGATAGGCCAGCAAAATGTAAAGCAGCATTTAGCCGAAATGGTAGAGCATAACCGCCTGAGCCATGCCTTGCTTTTTCTGGGTAAGGAAGGCAGCGGCGCCCTGCCCCTGGCACTTGCTTTTGCCCAATACATCATTTGTCACAAAGTAGCACAAGCCGAGCCGGCAGGCCCTTCGCTTTTTGGCGAAGCGGCAGAACCGAGGATAATGCCTACCGACTCATGCGGCGAGTGCCCGGCCTGCACCAAAGCCGCCGGGCTGGTGCACCCCGATGTGCATTTTACTTTTCCGGTCATCACCAAAAAAGCCGGTCAGCCGCCCCTCAGTGCTGATTATATAACAGAATGGCGCGAGTTTATTCAGCAATACCCTTACGGCAATGTGTACGACTGGCTGCAATTCATCGGCGCCGAAAACAAGCAAGGCAACATTACGGCCGCCGAGTGCAACGACATTATCCGCAAGCTCAGCCTCAAAAGTTTTGAAAGCCCCTATAAGATATTGATCCTTTGGATGCCGGAGTATTTAGGCAAAGAAGGCAATAAGCTGTTGAAGCTGATAGAAGAGCCGCCGGCCAATACCCTTTTTATT
>CBDTUH010000384.1:0-3098 GCA_965363375.1 uncultured bacterium | reverse complement strand
ACATAGCTTCGGCGGAGTGGTTTTTTTGCTCCCCGTTCAGCTTGGCCAGCTTTTTAAAATAATCGTAGCGGGCAGTTGAGTCGGTCACCAGCGTCAACGCTTTGGCATAATATGCGGCCACAGAGTCGGGGCTGCCGCCTTGCGACTGGTACAGCTGCGCCATGGTTTCGTAGTCTTTTATTACATGGGCGCTGTCGGGCGCTTTGGCAAAATAAGTGGTCATGTACTCGTATGCCTTGGCAGTGTCCTGCTGGTCGCGGTAGCTGTAGGCTATCAACTTATACAGGCGCGGCTCGGCATCGGCGCCTTCTTTGCCAATTAATGTATTGGCGTTCTGAATGGCCTCGTTGTACTGCTTGTTCAGGTACAGCAGGTCAGTATAGGCGTATTCGGTTTGCAGGGTTTTATCGGTGTGCTGCATGTACTGCTTATAATACTCCATGGCTTTGGCCACATCGGTAAAGTAGTAGTGGTAGTACAGTGCGTAGTAAGCCGGTGCAAAAGCAGGGTCGGCTTTCAGGGCATCGTTGTAGTACTGCAGGTACAGCTCTGTATTTTTTTGCGAGGCAAAGATGTTACCCAGCTTGTACATTGCGGCTGCATAATTCTTGTCTTTATCCAGTGCTTCCTGGTAGGCTTTAAAGGCTTCCGAGCCGTTTTGCAGCTTCATATAGGCATCACCTTTCAGGGTATACAGGGCAGGGTTTCTTTTATCTCTTTTAATCGCTTTTTCTAAAATCTGCAGGGCATAGTTAGCATCGCCTTCTTTAGCTTCAATGTGAGCGCGGGCAACGCCGGCCAGCACAAAGGCATCTTTTTCGCGTGTTTCTTTCATGGCCTGCTCAAAGTAAAAGGCGGCGCTGTCTTTTTTAGCCTCGTTCAGCAGCAGCTGTCCATAGGCCACCTGGTATAGCGGTGTGCCTTTAACCGTAGCAGGTGCGGCCATCAGGTTTTGCTTTACGGCTTCCGGCTTGTCCTGCTGCAAATAAGCCGCGGTTTGCCAGTAGTAGGCTTCTGCGTTTTCGGGTTCTTTTTCTATTACGTTTTGTAGGGTTTGGGCTGCATTATCGTAGCGCGCGTGGTATATCAGGCTTTCGGCCTCATCCGCGGTTTGAGCCGCCGCACCATACGCAACAAACAATAATGGCAGTATTGAGATTTTTTTCATGTGTATGTTTTTTTTGGCATGTGAAGTAATAGGCTCAAGTTAAGAAACCGCTATTAAGTGCTCATTAAGTGCACATTAGAATCTAATTAGAACAGCGGCCGCCCGTTTAAATTGCACCTTTTTGCCTGGTGGAAAGTGTAACTTGGCGGAAGGATAGGGCGGAAAAAGTTAAAATGTTAAAAGGAAAAATAGACGTTTTAAATATCGGACAAGGAACAAGGAATTTTGAATGAGGAAGTGAATAGTGAAATGTGCACCTATAAAAGGAAAAAGAGACGTTTTGAGCTAAGAGATAAAAAGAGGGAAATGAGGGAAAGAGAGATTTATAACCTGGCGCTTTTTGCGTGAAATATTATAAAAGGAAAAACAGACGTTTTACCTGTTAAGCATCTGCCAACATAAACGGCCCTTAATTTTACATTTTTTCTTTTTCATTTTTAATAATCCATTCCTCCCCGGCCAATTCATTTAATTTGCATGCGCATGTCAGACGAAAGAAAAATACTGATAGTAGAAGACGAAGCCAAAATTGCTGATACGCTCAAGCTGGGGCTTACCGAGCATGGCTACTATGTAGAGGTAGCCTACGATGGGCACATTGGCTTTAAACTGTTTAGTGCCCACAGCTTTAACGTGGTGATACTGGACATTAACCTGCCGGGCATCAACGGCTACGATCTGTGCAAAAAAATACGTGCAGCCAACGGCGCCATTCCCATTATTATGCTTACCGCCATGGGCACGCTTACCGATAAAGTGGAAGGCTACGATGCCGGCGCGGATGATTATATTGTAAAGCCCTTTGAATTTAAAGAACTGCTGCTGAAGGTACGTGTACTGCTGAAGCGCACCATGAACCAGCAGATACCGATGGGCAACCTGCTAAGGGCAGCCGACCTGGAGATGAACCTGGATAGCAAGGAAGTAAAGCGCAGCGGGCAGCCTATTAATTTAACCGCCAAAGAGTTTCAGCTGCTGGAGTACCTGCTGCGCAACAAAAACAAAGTGGTGTCGCGCGCCGACATCGCCATCAACGTGTGGGATATTGACTTTGATACCAACACCAATGTGATAGATGTGTACATCAGCTACCTGCGCAACAAGGTAGACAAAGCGCACGCCGATAAACTGATACAAACCCAGGTGGGCATGGGTTATATTTTAAAAGCTCCTTAAACAACTACATGCCTGTAAGGTTACGCATAACACTGCTTTTTACGGCTTTGGTTTTTGTGATTTTGAGCCTTGTTTGCGGCATTATTTATTATGTGTCGTACACAGGCCGCATCAACAACATTACCACCCGGCTTACCAACCGTGCGGTTACCACGGCGCGCCTGCTTAGCCAGGTAGAAGTGTTTGACCCCAGGCTGGTGCAGCGCATAGATGCTGCCACCACGCTGTCGTTGAAAAACAAATCGGTGCAGGCTTTCGATTATAAAAATAATCCGGTATATACCTACAGCGATGCGCCCGGCGATACACTGGCTATTGATAAAAAAACGCTGGACGAAGCCCGCATTAAAGGGCGGCTGTACCTGGTAATGGGCGATAAAGAAGTAGTGGCTTACCACTATGCCGATAACAACCAGCGCATAGTGATGGTAGCAGCTGCTTTTGATGAAGAGGGAAAAAAAGCGTTGGCGCGGCTGCGCAATGTGCTGCTGATGGCCCTGCTGGGCGGCGTGGTGATGGCCTTTGGCGGTGGTTATTTTTTCTCACGCGGACTACTGTTTCCCATTAAAAAAATTGCTGACAATGTAAACGATATTTCTGCCCACAACTTTACGGCGCGCATACCTACCGGCACCGCGCACGACGAGTGGCACTATCTTTCCGAAACCATCAACGACCTGCTCGACCGCCTGCAGGAAAGCTTTGAGCTACAGGGCCGCTTTATTGCCAATGCCTCGCACGAGCTGAGCACACC
>CBDTUH010000383.1:0-3101 GCA_965363375.1 uncultured bacterium | reverse complement strand
TTCTGCTGCTGCACGCTTACGGCATTGTTAGTCATCCGGCTGAACTGCTGCACATAGGTATAGATGCCATACATGCTTACGATGCCAAAATAGCCGAGGAGCGCAGCTACCAGATAAAGTTGACCGCACAGGCACGCAAGCTGGAAAACGGAAAAGTAGCCGCCTTTGTGCTGCCGCAGTTTGTAAGCACCGATAGCCAGTTGTATAGTGTAAAGAACGAATACAACGGCGTGGTGGTGCAAAGCTCGTTTGCCGATAAACAATTTTTATATGGCAAAGGTGCGGGCCGCTATCCAACTGCATCGGCTGTGCTCAGCGATATATCGGCGCTGCGCTACGATTACCGCTACGAATACCGCAAGGCTAAAAATTTGCAAACTGCACTCACCACCGATTTTTACCTGCGCCTCTACACTTCTTTTGATGTGTGGAACGAAATAGAACTAAAAGACTTTGAGTACGTGGAAGAATTTTTCTGCCACGAGCAGCGGCAGCATTTAATTGGCGTTATTCATTTTGATAAATTGAAAAACGCACCCTGGTTGCGCAAAGAAGGTGTATCTGTAATTGTATGTCCTGATGGTGTGATAGAAGACATCAGTGCGCGCGAAATAAGAAAGAAAAGCCTGGAGCTGGGTGGCGCTAAGTTTGAAGAAAAAACAACGGTAGCCATCAACAACCTGCCTAAAGACCTGTTGCCTGTTTAATAAGTAATAAAATGTTGCTTTTAGTTAAATGCCTATTTCATCTTAATTTTAAAGAACATTTTATTCAATTCTAAAAACTGAAATATGGTACGTAATGCAACGGCTGTTTGGAACGGCTCTGGTAAAGAAGGTTCTGGAAAATTAAGTACAGAAAGCAATGTATTGAACGAAACATCGTACAACTATAGAAAGCGTTTTGAAAATGAACCCGGCACCAACCCCGAAGAACTGGTAGCCGCCGCACATGCCGGCTGCTTTACCATGAAGCTGAGTTTTGTGCTGGGCGAGGCGGGCTTTACGCCCGAAAGCCTGCAAACAAGGTGCGAAATTACTTTTGAGGGTGGCGCTGTTACCAAATCGCACCTGATTGTAGAAGGTAAAGTGCCTGGCATTAATGAGCAGCAGTTTCAGGAGGCTGTTAAAAACGCCGAGCAAAACTGTCCCATCTCCAAATTGCTCAGTACCAGCATTTCTTCGGAAGGCAAACTGTTAAGCTAAGCTTTTCTTGCACTATCATAACTGTACTGCGCCGGCCCATGGCCGGCGCAGCTTTTTTAGGTTCTAGCTCCCGCAACTTACTGGTAGTAAAAGAAAAAAGAGACGTTTTGCAGGGAGCTGCTAAATGTTAAAAAATTGCTATGGTGGATAAAAATAATTACCTATACCGGCTGGTTGCGGCACAGTTTTTTCCACCATATAGTCTCGTTGCTGCAATGGTTTTATTAAACTGAAACAGAAAGAAGCCAATGCAGCAATGGAATGAAAACCAACAACTTGTTGGTAAACCATTTATTGTTAAACCTTAAAAAAGTGAGTTATGAAAGAGAACAAAAGAAGTGAAAGAAACGAGCGTAATATGGAGAATCAGCCATTAAGAGAAACAGGTTCTAACGAATCGATTCGCGAAGTAGGACAAGAAAGAAGAGAGCAGGATAACTTAAGGGAAGCTGATAAAGGCAGTGGCCGCAGTTACGACTATGGTACGCCGGGCAGTGAGCGTACCGAAAGCGACCGCAGCAATGTAAGCACAGAACGCCAGCAGGCTAGCCGCGAAACGGTAGCTGGTACAGCCGATATGAAAAATAATCAGGCAACTGGCCGTGGCCGCGATGTAAAAAGACAAGCAGGCTCAGGTTCAGGTCTATCGCCAAAAATGAACGTAACAGGTTCCGATTTCGATGGTCAAAACTCGATATAAACGCTGACCGAAAGCACAATTGTATTTACGCAATGTCCATCAACATCCCCGCTTGTGCGGCCCTCAGCCGGCCACGAGCGGGGATTTTTTGTTGGCGAATAAGGCTTTAGGTTGTTGATTAAGTTCTACAATTGTTTCAAAATGCTTTTGCAGGGCTGATGCCGTAGCAAGTGCATACTCTGTTTCTGTGTCTGATAAGGCATCGGGCACAAAGTTTATAACTATAATCCTGCTTAATTATTTATTCATTCAAAAAACTACAGTTATGGCAGAAAACAGAAACCAGGATCAAAATCAAAACAGATCCGGAATGGGTAGCGAGTCTAACCAGGGACAGTCAGGCATGGGCAACCAGGGGTCTCAGCGTAGTTCTGAAGGCTTAGGCGGCCAAAGCCAGGGCACCAGCGGTGGCCAGGGTGGCAACATGGGCAATCAGGGCGGCAGCATGGGTAACCAGGGTGGTTCTTCAAAATCTGGCGGCCAGGGTTTAGAAGGTGGTGATGCCGGACGTGGTGGAAGCACTGGCACTGGCAACACAGGCCGTAGTGGCGATGAAAGTAACATGGGCGGCTCTCGCAGCGGCGAAGGCGGCATGTAACAGTATCTAACGATGAAAGCCAACTCTAAACGTTGGCGTTTGCTTTTAAAAAGCTTGTTGAGCCCTGTTGTAAAAAGCAGGGCTTAATAATTTAAAAATCAGAAAACAATCAAGTATGGATAAGAAAAAAGATGATCGGCCGCTGGCTTATCCCAAGCCTACCGAAACAGACGTGCAGCTGCAAAACCAGGATGAATATACCGAGCGCCAAAGCAGCCGCAACAGCGAAGACATGCCCACACACGGAGGTACCGGCCAGCCTGCCAACCGCAACGAAGGCAACACACAAAGCACCGAAGGCATTCCATAACAAGTAAAAGGAAAAGAGATGTTTTGAAAAAAATGAAAAATTTTAAATGTAAAATGTAAAACCGGCAGAAACAACAAAAGGAAAAAGAGACGTATTGTTTGCTACGCTTTTCTTCCTTCTCTCTGTGCGAAACATTTTAAAAGAGAAAAGAGACGTTTTTGTAAATGTCTTGGCTGTTTGCCTTGAACCATGAACTATGAACTTTTAAAAGGGAAAAGAGACGTTTTAAAAACGTCTCTTTTCCCTTTTAAGCATTATTGTAAATAGCTTCAACAGCGCTTTTGTATT
>CBDTUH010000382.1:0-3111 GCA_965363375.1 uncultured bacterium | reverse complement strand
AGCGCAGCATAAATTCGGCTTTTTACTGGGCGCTTTCGAATATGGCGCACCACCGCACGGTGGTATTGCCTTTGGCTTCGACAGGCTGTGCGCGCTATTGGGTGGTAGCGAAAGCATCCGCGATTTTATAGCTTTCCCCAAGAACAATGCGGGCCGCGATGTAATGCTAGATGCACCCGCTACCATCGACCAAAAACAGCTGGACGAGCTGGGTATAAAACTGACAGAATCTTAACAATTTAAAGCACCTTTAAGGTGCTTTTTTTTATAGCATGGCACACGTATTGACACCTAACTTAACACTTATGAAATTTTTATTTTATTCCCTTTTATTCATGTCTATACTTACCTCGTGTCAGAAGGAAAATAGTGAAGCTGAAAACGTATCGGCAAAAACAATATTAAACGTTTCATATAGCGGTGGCGACCGCCAGAAAATGGATGTGTACCTGCCTGAAGGTCGCAGCAAAGAAACCACTAAGGCCATTGTGCTTATACATGGCGGCAGTTGGACCTCGGGCAACAAAACTGACCTGGCCGCATACATCGACAGCTTTAAAAGACGCATGCCCGAGCTGGCGATTATCAATATCAACTACAGTCTTGCTGGCAATGGCGTAACATTAGCAGCGGCAGAACAGGATGTAAAAACAGCTATTGAAAGCATTGTCGGCAGTGCAGAAGAGTGGGGTATTAATAAAGATGCTATCGGTATGCTGGGCGTTTCAGCCGGTGCGCACTTGGCACTGCTGCATGCCTATAAGCAAACAAGCCCGGTGCGTATAAAAGCGGTGGTTGACTTTTTTGGCCCTACCGACCTGGTGGCCATGTACCAGCAACCCTGGCATCCGCTGGTTACGTTATTGCTGAATATGGCTACAGGTACAACACCCGATGAGAATATGGAAATTTACAGGCAAATGAGCCCTATCAATTTTGTAACGGCACAAAGCACGCCCACGCTTATTTTGCACGGCAGTGCAGATGAAGTGGTCGCTATTTCACAATCCAATGCCCTGAAGGCAAAGCTGGATGCTGCCGATGCCACCAGCCAGATGCAGGTATACGAGCGTGAAGGCCATGGTTGGTTTGGTGCTAAAATGACACACTCTTTCGACCTGGTACAGGCTTTTTTAAACCAGCATTTGTAAAAGGAAAAAGAGACGTTTTCTATCAAATGCAAAACGTCTCTTTTTCCTTTTAAATTTTGGACTGCTGTATTGGCAATACTTTTTTAAATTGAATTATGGACAGGTCAAAACCATTGGCAGAACGAATGCGGCCTGCGCATTTAGACGAGTTGGTAGGACAGCAGCACCTGGTGGGCCGGGGCAGCATTTTGCGCACGGCCATTGAAGGTGGCAAAATTCCATCGCTCATTTTATGGGGGCCTCCGGGCACCGGCAAAACCACGCTGGCCAACATTATTGCCAACACATTGCAGGTGCCGTATTTTACACTAAGCGCCATCAGTGCGGGTGTAAAAGAAGTGCGCGAAGTAATAGCACAGGCGCAAAAAATGCAGGCTGCCATTTTATTTATTGATGAAATTCATCGCTTCAACAAAGGACAGCAGGACGCGCTGTTGGGAGCCGTGGAAAAGGGAACGATTACGTTGATTGGCGCCACCACCGAAAATCCTTCTTTTGAAGTAAATAGTGCCTTGCTCAGCCGCTGCCAGGTGTATGTGCTGAAATCGCTGACAGAAGAAGATTTGGTAAAGCTGTTGCAAACGGCAATTGAAAAAGACGAATGGTTGAAACAAAAAAACATTCAACTTGCCGAAACGGAAGCGCTCATCAACATCTCTGGCGGCGATGCGCGAAAACTGCTGAACCTGCTGGAACTGGTAGTAGATGCGCTGTCTGCTGAAGAGCCGATTGAGATAACAGATGAATTGGTAATGCAGATTGCGCAGCAGCGTATTGCACTTTACGATAAAAGTGGCGAACAGCATTACGATATTATTTCTGCATTCATCAAAAGCATGCGCGGCTCCGATCCTAATGGTGCTATTTACTGGCTGGCTCGCATGATAGAAGGTGGTGAAGATGTAAAATTCATTGCGCGACGGATGGTTATTTTTGCCAGTGAAGACATTGGTAATGCCAATCCTAACGCACTACTTTTGGCCAATGCCACTTTTGATGCAGTTAATAAAATAGGTTATCCTGAATCGCGTATCATATTAGCTCAATGTGCTACCTATTTAGCTTCCACACCTAAAAGCAATGCTTCTTATATGGCTATTGAAGAAGCCATCGAAATGGTGCAGAAACAGGGCGACCTGCCGGTGCCGCTGCACATACGCAATGCACCTACAGGATTAATGAAGAAGATGGGTTATGGCAAGAATTATAAATACGCACACAGCTACGAAGGTAGCTTTACCGAGCAGGAATTTTTACCCGATGAAATAAAGGGAACTACTTTTTATGAGCCCGGTAAAACACCGCGCGAGGAAGAACTGCGTAAATACCTGCGCAGCCTTTGGAAAGACAAGTACGGGTATTAATTTTTCTTTTATTATTTCATTTAAAAGGAAAAGGCGACGTTTTACGCAATTGCATTATTTTAGACAATAGCAACAACTCAAAAGGAAACAGAAACGTTTTTACACATGCAGAAATTATTATTTAAATCTATATTAATAGCCGGCAGTTTGCTGGCCGCTCAACATACGTTTGCACAAACCATTATCAACCGCGATCCGCAGATTGAAGCCATGGTAAAACAGGTTTCATCTGACTCTTTGAAGTCGTACATCAATAAACTAGTGTCGTTTGGTACCCGCAGCACACTGAGCTCCACTACCGACAAAAAACGCGGTATTGGTGCCGCCCGCGAGTGGGTGGTGCAAAAGTTCAATGAGTTTGGAAAGGAAAGTGGCGGCCGCTTAACGGCTTATGTTGATACCGTTACACTGCAGCCGGATGGACGCCGTGTAAACAGGCCCATCAATCTTGGTAATGCCATGGCAGTACTAAAAGGTACAGACACTAATGACAACCGTGTGTACATCATAGGTGCCCACCTTGATAGCCGGGTGACCGATGTGATGAACAGCACAGCCGATGCGCCTGGCGCTAATGATGATGGCAGCGGCGTAGC
>CBDTUH010000381.1:0-3142 GCA_965363375.1 uncultured bacterium | reverse complement strand
TTCATCCTGAGCCAGGATCAAACTCTCCATTGTAAATGAGTTTTGATACTGACTACGAAAATTCTCAAAAAAGAAAAATTAACGAGTCAAAATCGAATTTTATTCGCTTTTGATTACCTGAATAAATCGTTATACCAACTAGTAGTATAACGTGCTGTTGCTTCCAAACTTTCAAAGAACTTGACACCTGTACTAAAGACAAATGCCGACTGCTGTAGTGACGAGGATCCGATCCCCCAGGCCATACCCTTTTAAAGTACGCCACACCCATTTTTTTTACCTCTTAAAGAACTCTTTTCTTAAACCCCTTCGTTTGATTGGGAGTGCAAAGGTAAAGCGCTTTTCCATTCCAGCCAAATTTATTTTCCTTTTTTCAAAAGTTTTTTTGACTTTTCACTTTCCTTAACAACTGATTACCAAAGACTTGAAAGAACAACCGCTGTACCAAAAGCGGAGCGCAAAGATACAAACTCCCATCCATTCCACCCAAAGTTTTTTCCAAACTTTTACAAAAAAAAGAAAAAGAAAAAAGACGGAACTACATACACAAAAACGTCTTGAAATCCTTTTACGATTTCTTACTTTATTACCGACTTATAATTGGGAAAGAAAGTGTTTTGTGATGCGTTTGTTTCAAAAAGCGGATGCAAAAGTACACCTCTTTCACATTGCTGCCAAACTTATTTGTTGCCTTTTTACAATTTTTCCAATAAAACTTTCTTAAGTTGACTTGAATCAACTCAAAACGATATCTGTATATACTATGCATTTATTTTGGTGTAAAAGGAAAATTAGACGTTTGCTTTTATAGGCAAGAATAAGGTTTACTAACAAAAGGAAAAGGAGACGTTTTATATATTGTCCATATCTACGCTTATTTCTTCTCCATTTCTACCAAACCTAATTTTTAATGGATTACTAATTGCCGGCTGCCCGGTCGGAATCCAGCCGCGCCCGATAGAAGATACAATAAACAAACCTTCCTCTTCTCCCATAGCTGCAAAATGGGGCAGGCAGGGCCCTTTGCTATAATATGGTATATTATATATGGTATGCAGCCGCTTGCAGGCTACAGCCACATCGGCTACGGGTATGCCTATTTCCCCTACGCCAGTTATCAATTGAGGTGAAAAAATATCTGCACCACTTTCCTCCAGATCGTAATGGGCTATAAACTCTACTACATTCTGCTCGCCATCATGAAAGTAAAAAGCCTTTGCATTCCAGTTTTTAAAATCAGCCATATCCTCTTCATCTGAAAAAGGCAAAACCGGCAAACGATCTTTTACCCATTGGTAAGCAGATGGTAGTAGGTCGGGCGGAATTAAAAAGGCAAAATGGTAGGCCCCTGCCGGCGCTTTGCCTGCATTAAAATGTATAAGCGAGTACCCGGCAGCAAAAGTCAGGCGCTGCGGCAGCCGCTGTACCACAGGCAACTGCAGCACCTTTGCATAAAAGGCTTCTGCAACGTGCAGGCTGCCAGTGGCCAATTCTATTTCCTTTATCTGCATACGGCAGCTACAATTTACAGCTTTCAATAAAAAGGCAGCCATTATTGCTAATGACTGCCTTAAAAGGAAATTGAGACGTTTTTAAAATGTTGCTGTCAGGCTGCCTGCCGGTTTTGCAAAAAAGGTTTCTGCTGCAGCACCTGCTCCAGTTGCTGCAGTTCGCTGTCTGAATAATAGCGCCAGAGCACCGGGTTCAGCATTTCCTCGCACTTGCGCATGCAATGCAATTGTGCACACAAAAAACGGAGGTAGCAATCTCTCAGGCTTTGGCCGTTCTGCGCCAGGGCTTCCAGCAGTCTTTGTGCCTCCAGGGCCGCCTGCCGGTGGTGCTGCAGCAGCGCATCGGCCACTGCCGGCTCAAAAATGTCTATCGCAGGCATTACCGTATTTTCAATGGCGTGCAGCAGCTGCTGGCTTTCTTCGGTAATTTCTTTCAACTGCTGAAAGTTAACTGCAGGTGCGGCTGCCAGGTTGCGGAGGCTTTTGGCTCCTATAAATAAAGTGTCCTGCAGGGCTAAGTGAACTTCATCAAACACATTATAAAGCTGCATAAAAAACGTCTTAAAATGCTTTTAAAAAATAGATGTTATTAAGAGGCTTGTCTTAGTACAAATCCATCCAGAATTACAGAGGTTTCATCACCCTGCTTTACAATACGCATTTTGGTAGGGTAATAACCGGTTTGATGCACTTTGGACGGCTGCGGAATGTTGCGCTCAAAATTGCTGCTGCTTTTCAAAAAGTCCAGCGTAATCATGGGCTCATAAAAAGTTACTTTACCGTCGTTAGATCCGAAAATGAAAGTCTGCGTAAAGGTGGCAGGATTGTTAGGGTCCAGTTCCGGAGAAGTTACATCTATCCAATGCAAACCCATCTGGGGCACCGGGTCTACCGCAATATGGTTTTGTGGAATGTAATCGGCCGGGGGCTGAATATTCATTTTGGCAACATCAACCGTGGCTTCTACTTCCGCCGGTGTTACCATGTAAAAATGAAAGTCGAAATGCGGCAGGGTGTAAATATTCTGAGGCGGATGGCCGGCTGGGTTCCAGTTCAGCCCTACAAACTTAAAGGGTGTGCCGGAAACTGCTTTTGGATGCAGGGGCACCACCAGGTTGTTACTGTGGTCATGTCCTTGAGAACCACCTGTAGGTAAACTGTTCAGCGCCGCATTGTTGATAGTTATGGCCAGCTGCAGCGGCTTACCTGTTTTATCCACTTTTACAGAACTCCAGGCTTTACCATTGTGCAGCTGCACCGTGGCGCCTTTGTAGGTTTGTTCCTTATCCTCATCTTTTTTGCAGGATACCAGAAATGTTGCGGCAGCAACAAATAAGAAGATCTTTTTCATAAACACTCAGTTTTTTTGATTAAGGTTGTGAAGTGCAAAATTGACCTGCCCGGCAGGCTAAGGAAAGTGTCATTTACACGAAGTGAAATTTTATTTGCATGAATTGGAATGAAAAAAACTGTAACTTAAAGGGGCCTCCTGCAAGCCATTTTTAACAACTTTGGGATGGATTGTTCCACCGGCTATATGAACTGCTTTATTTGCTGCGCTGGTTGCCGGCAGGGCTATTTTTCATTGTCATTTTTACTAAAACCAAAAACTAACATCAATTGCGGTCTGC
>CBDTUH010000380.1:0-3159 GCA_965363375.1 uncultured bacterium | reverse complement strand
CGTAGGCGACCGGGTGCTGATGATGGAAAACACCTGGTACACCGTTATCTCGCCGGAAAGCTGCTCGTCTATTTTGTGGCGCAGCTGGGATAAAAAAGAACAGGCCGCCGAGCAACTCCGCCTCACCGCCACGCACATGAAAGGTTTTGGACTAGTAGATGATATTATTCCCGAGCCTGTAGGCGGCGCCCATTGGGATTATAACGAAGCAGCCCAGATTTTAAAGAACTTTCTGGTGCCTGTTATCAAAGAATTAAAAGTCATTCCGGAAGTGGAACGCATCAATACCCGTATTGAAAAATTCGGTAAAATGGGCTTTTGGGAAGAAACGGCTATTGCCAACCAGCTGCAGGCGGAGCGTGATGGCAACAACAGCGAAGCAGCCCAATCTTAAAACAAACGATTTCTTGCTCAGCATATGATAAAAGCTATTTTAAGAGGCACCGGCGTGGCGCTGGTAACGCCTTTTGGTGAGGATGGAGCCGTGGATGAAACAGCCCTACGCACCCTTATTGATTTTGTAATTGAAAACGGTGTGCAATACCTCGTATCGCTGGGCACCACCGGCGAAACAGCTACCTTAAGTAAAGAAGAAAAACGCGCCGTTTTTAACCTCACTGTTGAGGCCGCTGCCGGCCGTGTACCTGTGGTGATTGGTATTGGCGGCAACAATACAAGCGAGCTGGTGAAAGAACTGGGCTACTATGATCTGGATAAAGCTGTTGCTATTTTGTCGGCAAGCCCTTACTACAGCAAACCTTCACAAGAAGGTATATACCAGCATTACAAAGCCCTGGCGGAAGCTACCGACAAGCCCATTATTTTATACAATGTGCCCGGCCGTACCAGCAGCAATATCACCGCGACAACTACACTGCGACTGGCGCACGATTTTAACAATATTTCCGGTATTAAAGAAGCCAGTGGCAATATGGTTCAGTGCATGCATATTTTAAAAGAAGCACCCGAAGATTTTTTGGTGACCAGCGGCGACGACCACCTGGCCATGCCCCTGATTGCCTGCGGTATGGATGGTGTGATTTCGGTGGCGGCCAATTGTTTTCCGAAAGATTTTTGCCGGCTCATCAATCTTTCGCTTGAAGGCAAATTTGAAGAGGCGCGTCCGCTGCAGCACAAACTGCTGGAAGGTTTTGACCTGCTGTTTGCCGAAAACAACCCCGCCGGTGTAAAAGCCTTTTTAGCCGAAATGGGGCTTATTAAAAACTACTTACGACTACCATTGGTGCCGCTGAGCCAAAACATTCACCAGCAGGTGGCCCGGTTTACTACTCAATTGCAATAATCCTTTTTAGCTTATGCGCCTGTACTTCGTTTTAATTTCCTTATTTCTGTTTTTTGTTGCGCAGGCGCAGCACAGCGTAACCCTGAAAGTTTCGGACTGGCCTTCTTACCACAAGAGTAGCAGCAAAGTGTACGTGGCCGGCAACTTCAACAACTGGAACCCGCAGCAGGAGCGTTATGCGCTGGAGCGGGGTGCTATTACGCTGATTGTACCAAGAGGTGTTTTGGAGTTTAAACTCACGCGCGGCGGTTGGGATAAAGTAGAACTGGGAAAAGGTGGCATTCAAATTGAAAACAGAAAAGTGCAGGTGGATAGCGATACCGTTATTCACATTGCCGTGGAACACTGGGCTGATCATTTTCCTACTATGTCAAAAAACTCGAGCGCCAACAGTAATGTGCGCGTTATGGATACTGCTTTTTATATGCCGCAGTTGGGCCGGCACCGCCGCGTGTGGGTATACCTGCCTGCAAGCTATGGCAGCTCCCGTAAAAAATACCCGGTGCTGTACATGCACGACGGGCAAAACGTGTTTGACGCGGCCACTTCCTTTTCCGGAGAATGGGGTGTGGATGAAGCGCTGGATACGCTGGGCAACCAGGTGGGCGAATGCCTTGTAGTGGCTATTGATAACGGTGGCGATAAACGCATTAACGAATACTCGCCTTACGATATGGAGAAATACGGAAAAGGTGAAGGCGACCAGTATATTGATTTTATTGTGCAAACGTTGAAGCCTTATATCGAGAAAAATTTTCGCGCCAAAAAATGCCGCAAGCACCGCTTTATTGCTGGCTCCTCCATGGGCGGACTCATTTCCTTTTATGCCATGCTCAAGTACCCTAAAACCTTTGGCGGTGCAGGTGTGTTTTCGCCAGCATTCTGGATTGTACCACAGCTAAAAGAAGGCCTGGATCAAAAAGCAAAAAAGGTGCGTGGCAAAATTTATTTTTATGCCGGCAAGCAGGAAAGCGAAACGATGGTGACCGACATGCTGGCCGTATTTGAGCAAATGAACCAGCACTCTAAAGCAACCATGACCTCTATTATCCGCACGGAAGGCAAGCATAGCGAAGCAACCTGGCGGCATGAATTTCCACTTTTTTATAAATGGCTGATGGAGTAGGTCGGAGATGACAGATGACAGCTTTTTCGTTGATGGCTGATCGTTGATCGATTTTACAAAACGTCTCTTTTTCCTTTTAAAATCTGAACCAGGATTTGTGCAGATTGTAAGATTAAAAGGAAAAAGAGACGTTTTGTGTTTTGCTCTTTACTCACCTGATGCTATTGTGTTCTCAAAAGAAAATGAAGACGTTTATATTCAGGGAGATGCTGAATAGAGTTCCGCATGACAGGAAGGAATAATAAGCGTTTACAATATTCAAGCAAAGAGCAAGTGTTTACACTTCACTCAAAATATTTCTTTATCTAAACCACCAAATGCACAAACATCTCTATTCCCCTTTTAATCTTACAATCTGCACAAATCCTGGTTCAGAAATCAAAAGGAAAAAGAGACGTTTTTAATTCAATCAACGATCAACGAAAAAGCTGTCATCTGTCATCTGCCAACTGTCAACTTCTCAAGCATTAATGCAGCTCGTAAGTTTCACCTTCAATTGCAAGATGGGTATTGTAAAACTCCTGCCTTGCCTCTTGCTGGAAAGCATCGAGCGTGCTGTATTTGGATGAAAAGTGCCCAATGAGTAATTTATTCACCATGGCCTTGCGGGCAATAGTCGCGGCTTCTTTGGTGGTGCAGTGAAAACGCGCTGCGGCCTTTTCGCGCATGTTATCACGAAGCCACCTATCTTGATAACATGCGCGAAAAGGCCGCAGCGCGTTTTAGATCG
>CBDTUH010000379.1:0-3191 GCA_965363375.1 uncultured bacterium | reverse complement strand
GACTGGCCATTGGCAACGGGCTGGTATTTTACCTGATGCACGGCATTATACTGGTGGGCTGGGTGCTGGCGCCCTCGTACGCAGTGGTGGCGGCTACCTTAAGTTTGCACAAAATAAAAAACACCTGATGGCGTCAACTGTGTATTTAATTCCAACTGTTTTGGCTGAAGGCGTTACCGAACCCTTGCCCCAATATATTGTAGATGCCATAAAAAAATGCACCGTTTTTTTTGCGGAGAACGAGCGCACGGCGCGCCGTTTTTTTAAAAGTGTGTGGAAGGAAATGGTGATTGACGATTACAGCTGGCACAACATGAAAGAGGTGAACAGTGAAGTGGCTGCGGCATTTAAACAGGCGGTAAAAGAAGGAAAGACAATCGGCATTATCAGCGAAGCAGGCTGCCCCGGCGTGGCCGATCCCGGACAGCAATTAGTTGGTATCGCACAACAAATAGGGGCAACAGTAAAGCCATTGGTGGGGCCCAGTTCTATATTGTTAGCTTTAATGGCCAGCGGCATGAACGGGCAGCAGTTTCAGTTTGTGGGCTACCTGCCCATAGAAGCGGCTGATCGTATAAAAACGATAAAAGCGCTGGAGGCGGAAAGCCGTAATAAAGATTGTACGCAGATTTTTATTGAAACACCTTATCGTAATAATCAGTTACTGGAAACCCTCACTAAAACATTACAGCCACAAACGCAGATTTGTGTTGCGGTAGATATCACGGCTGATGCCGAAAGCATTCAAACGAAAACGGCACAGCAATGGAAAAATAGCATACCGCAATTGCATAAACGGCCAGCTATATTTTTAATTTATGCGGGTAAGTAAATATGAACCGAAACATGAAAGGAGCTTTAATAGCTTTGGCCATTGGAGTGTTACTGCTTCTTTTTTTAACTCTGAAACTCGATATTTACAAAGGCGCCAATACAATCGATATTCATGTGCACGACACGTACTTTGTGTTTAGCTATTTTTACCTCCTTCTTTTTGTGGTTCTAATCCTGGGCACTTTCTTTTCTTTTGGCGGCCTGGTAGCTGGTCGTTTTAAAAGCAAATTGTTTTGGAGCCTGTTTTTACTTTTTACTGTATTCGATATTTACTATTTTACTTTTTAAAAAGCGAAACAGACGTTTTATTTTCAATAAAAAATGGAGCAGCAAGAAAACTATCCAACTGCTCCATTTTTTTCAACCTTCATTTAAAAGGAAAATGAGACGTTTTATTAATCACGCACCATCACATTCCGTACTTATCTACCAAATAGATCAATGCTGCCATGTTCACCGCGCCCAGTTCCAGTTCGCGTTTGTTCACGTTTTCAAAAGTATCGTTGCGGGCATGATGAATGTCAAAGTAGCGTTGCGAGTCGGGCAGCAAACCGGCTACAGGTGTACCTTGCGTACGTGCTAGCGGACCAATATCCGCACCGCCACCTGTTGGTGCCAGCTCGGTAGCGCCATAAGGTGCCAGCAAATCTTTCCAGCTCAATACTTTCTGGTATTGTGCCGGTGCTACATTAAAGCCAAAACCGCGTGGTGTAAAGCCGCCTGCATCGCTTTCCAGTGCAAAAATGTGTTTTTCACCTTTGGCTTTGGCTTCCTCGGCATACTTGGTGCCGCCGCGCAAACCATTTTCTTCGTTGGCAAAAAGTACAAAGCGTATGGTGCGCTTAGGTTGGTAACCCAGTGCTTTAAACGCGCGTAAAATTTCAACGGTTTGCACACAACCGGCACCATCGTCGTGCGCGCCTTCGCAGTTGTCCCAGCTATCGAGGTGGCCACCAACGGTAATGTATTCATTTGGAAATTCGGTGCCTTTCAGTTCGCCAATAATATTGTGGCCAATGGTGTCGGGCAGTTGCTTGCCATGTGTATGCAGCGTTACCTGCACGGCATTTTTAGCGGCGGCATTGCTTAGCCATTCTGCATCTCTTAAGCCAATAGCTACAGCCGGAATTTTAGCAAACGAATCGTTGTAAGATGTGCTGCCGGTGTGCGGGTTGTTGTCGGTGCTGTGGCTCATGCTTCTTACAATCACTCCTTTGGCGCCATATTTTGCCGCGCGGCTGGGGCCTTGTCCACGGTATTTTACCGCATCGCTATAAGATTGAAACGTGCGAACAAACGTAGGGTTGAAAGGGTAGTTGTAAAAAACAATCTTGTCTTTGATCAAACCTTTTTTTCTGTCCAGGTCGTCAAAGTCTTTTATTTCAATAACAGGTGCGGTCATGGCCTTGCCCGAGCCGATGGAGTTGCCCAGCGCTACCACATCCAGTGGTTTTTTGGTGTTGCCCATTGTGGCAAAGGCTTCGTCTTTACCGCCGCGCACCCAGTGCGGCACCATGCACTGCTGCATGTAGGCATTGTCGGCGTCGGCTTCCTTCATTACCTGCAATCCCCATTTTTCTGACTGTACCATTTGCGGCGAGCCGGCCAGGCGGCCGCCAATCTGCTTGGTAAGCACGCGCAGGTTTTCGTACGCACGGCTGTTAGTGAGTATTTCATCGGACAGCTTTTTAATAAAAAGCGAGTCGCTATTTTGCGCAAAGGTGGCCATGGCAAAAAAAGATAAAACAAAAACAAAAGATAACTTTCTCATGGGATGAATTTAGCGCGAAATCGTGAAATGGAAAATGAAGAAAGAGACAAAAGGAAAAACAGACGTTTCGGGTTTACGATTGACGAAGTTGGATTGACGATTGGAAGTTTGAAAAAAAATGGAGACGTTACATTCAGTTGATAACTTGATACGTTAACCAGTTGATTATTTAAAAGGAAAAAGAGACGTTTTTTTGATGATGCAATGGCTATAGCCCGAACGGAGCGTCGCAACAGCAGCTTCATCAAGGCCATGCAGCTGGTATCAAAAGATTTCAAAAGGAAAAAGAGACGTTTTCTGCTTCTATAAGCCACTAACAATTTAACAGGACTTTCATCTGTCAACTGTTAGCCCGGGCCTTCATTCACCCTCTTTCCACAACAGCGGGCTGCTAACAAAACCTAAACATTTGCATCCATTATTTGTAGTTACCTTCGACAGCGTTAACGGAAGTATATTTTTATGAGAATAGGCATTGTTTGTTATCCTACGTTTGGTGGCAGTGGTGTGCTGGCTACCGAGCTGGGCAAAGCACTGGCGCAAAAAGGTCATCATGTGCATTTTATTACTTACCAGCAGCCTGTGC
>CBDTUH010000378.1:0-3194 GCA_965363375.1 uncultured bacterium | reverse complement strand
TGCTTTTTGTGCATTCAGGCCTTTGCTCTGCTCCCATTCGTCGGGCATGCCATCGCCATCTGTGTCGGTGGGTGCCGGTGTGCTTTTTAGTAGCGGCCAACCACCTACGTCCGTCTGCGAATCAATGATTCCTTTCTTTCCTGTTTTTGAGCCATTGAAGGTTACCGTGCCAGTACGCACCTCATTCACCACGCGGGTATCTACCGCATCGCGCACTTTGCTGGCGCCTGCATAGGACAACACTGCTTCAAAAGCTTTTTCAGCCGTTTGGGCAGTTATACTTTCGAAAGTAAAAGGCGTTTCTCTTTTTGCCTGCGACAGCAGCACACCCGGCCGCAGGTCTACCCCACCGTTCCAGTTGTTGGCCGTTACAATGGCATTGCCTTCTACATAATTACCATTGATATAAAAGGTACCAAAGCCAGGTGGATATTGGGTTGGATCTGCATCCATCGAAATTTCCATGATTCGTCTTCTTTTGGTGGTTTCTGTACCCGGGCCCGGTTTATAGTAATTGCCCACCATATTGTATTTGCCGTTTTCGCCACCGTACGAGCTGTTGGCGCCCCAGTTGTACACCACGTTGTTGCGATAATCTACTTCCTCAGGGCCAAGCGGGCTGGCCGGCAGTCCACTGCGGCCGCCGCCATTAAAGCGTGGGTTGCGGCTGTTGTGGTGTGCCAGCAGGTTGTGATGAAACGAAGCGCCTGCACCACCCCAAATGCCGCCATAACCATGGTCGTCTTTCTGGTGAAAAGACTTGTTTAAACTTTCAGAAATAATGCTCCATTGCAGCGTGAAAGCTTTGTTGCCATAAAAGGAAGCGGCTTCGTCAATAGACCAGCTAACAGAGCAGTGGTCGATAATAATGTTCTGCCGGTTTCTTCCCCACAGCGCGTCGGTTTCCTGCTGTGTCAAGTCGCCCATACGAAAACGCATGAAACGAATAATAACATTATCGGCATCAATATTCATTTCATAGTTCTGAATGCAGATGCCATCGCCGGGTGCGGTTTGGCCGGCAATGGTTACGTTGCCATTTTTAATGACAAGGCGGCTTTTCAATTCTATATTGCCTGACACCTCAAACACAATAATACGGGCACCAGTAGCATTCAGCGCATCGCGCAGGCTGCCCACACCCGCATCGGCTAAGGTTGTTACTTTTATCACTCTTCCGCTACGCCCTCCCGTTGTTACTTTGCCATAACCTTCCGCGCCTGGAAAAGCAATGGCCGTTTCTACAATTGGCTTTGGCTCAACAGGCTGCGGTTCTGTTTCCACTACAGCATCATCATGACGGCTGCAAGCTGCCATTGCAAAAAGGGCAAATGCCAAAAGGATTTTTAAACGTTTTCGGAATGGATACATTATTTCTTTTTACTAAGTAAAAAGGTGCAGGTTATTTACCTGCACCTTTATTGTTCATTTATTAAAACCACCTGGGGTCACCAATGGGACCACCACTGGTGCTGGCAGTACGCAAGGGCGAATCAGCCGGTAATGTGAAGTTCGTCGTTGTTGCATCCCAGCCCAAATCAATGGTCTGGTTAGACAACATCTGCACGTAGGCAGGGAATGTCAATGGCGCCACAGGATTGCCACCCATCAACTTAAAGTAGTTGTTGTTTTGAAACAGGATGGTGGAACCTGCATTAGCCCGCATGGCACTGGTACCTACTTCCTGTCCTGGCTTAGGCGTATTGGCAATAATGCTGTTTCGGAAGGTAAAGTTTACCATATTGGCGTTGGCATCCAGAATGATGTTGTTCCGGCTAACACCACTAAAACCAAAATTGTTGATGGTGCTTTGGTCGATCAAAATGGTGGGTGGCGTAGGAACGGTGATGTTGGTAGCCCAGCTGATGAAGGCACGTGCAATATCATACATGGTGCTGTTAGTGATCTCCAGCGTTTTGAACTCAAGCTTATCCAGCATAAAGTAATGGTACGAACCCGTACCGTTGGCATATGCAACCGTATTGTTCACCTTGATGCTATTGATTTTATGTGCATTGTTTCCGCCGCGGTTGCCACGCATAAAAGCGTTGTTGGTATGGTGCACAATGCTGTTTTCAACAAGGATGGAGGTGAATTCAGCTGCCTCTGCATCTGAATTCAGGCCGGTAAGGTTCAGGAAATAATCAGCTTTGGCGACAGAGCCATCAAACTCGATACCGCGTAGAGTAACGCCTGCACCGGTGCCACTCAGTTTCACTTCTTTGAAGTTCACTTTTGTGTTGGCCGGATCACCAGAAACCGACTGCAGGGTGATTGTTTTACCAACGATGTGAATGTTGTTGGCAGAAGCATCATATACACCCGGTTCCAGACCAATCACATCACCATTAGCTGCATTGGCAACCACTTCTATCAGGTTCTCAGCAGGTGTAATGGTGTAGGTAAAAATGCTTGGTTCTTTTGTTCTAAAACTAACGGTGCCTCTTAAGCGGGCATTGGTATAAATACCAGCGGTGTAGTTGGTGCTTGGCTGCAATCCTTTAATTAGCTTTTCAGAAGCGGTTATGTCAGCTGGTTCCAAAGACACGTCTATTGGAGTACCACCATCGGGCGTCAGCACAATCTTGGTAACATCGGCCGTATTTCTCCATTTCAGCAACACACTTTTGTCTTTGATGGAAGCATCGCTCACCGGAATAAACAGCTGTTCTCCATTTACGGAAAAGCTTTTGGTAGTTATCCATTTAGAATCGGCAGAGCCATTTTGTCCATTGGCTTTGATACGGGCAAAGTACTTCTGCTTAAGCTGCAGTTTTTCATCGGTGATGATGATTTTTGAAGTATCGACCACTTCTGAAAAAAGCGCAGGTGTTTGAAACAAGGTATCCTGCGATACTTCTACCGTGTACTGCACATTTTTGCCTTCGGTGAAAAGAGAAGGATTCCAGGTGATGGTTACCTGTGTTTCGCTGCCAGCAATGCTTATGTCACCCGGCATAAAAAGCCGTGATGGGGTAAACTCAGGCGTTACGTCGTTCTTTTCGCAAGCCGCCAGCAGCAATAGCAAACAAACTGCCGGCAAAAAATATTTAAAATTCCTTTTCATCTTAAAAGGTTGGTTGAGTGATTTAATAGCCATAATCCTGGGTCAGGTTATAGTTTTGGTTTAAAATGCCGGAGTAAATGGGCAGCAGCTCTTTTTTGTTCGGCTCGAACATCAAGGCAAAGCCCTG
>CBDTUH010000377.1:0-3209 GCA_965363375.1 uncultured bacterium | reverse complement strand
TTGGTAGCCGCCGGTGGTTCAGTTATCCTTTCTGAGTTTCCGGAACTGTGCGGCGTGGAGCAGGAAATCAGCGACCGTTGTGTGAACGAAGAAAGTGCGCTGCGTTTTATTGACATTATGCGCAAATACGCCAGCAGTGCTGTAGCTGTAGGTTCGGGTTTTGATATGAACCCTTCGCCCGGCAACATCAAAGACGGCCTGATTACCGATGCCATTAAAAGCGCCGGAGCTGCCAAAAAAGGCGGTACCTCGCCTGTGGTAGACGTACTTGATTATCCGGAGAAAGTAACCAAGCCGGGCTTGAACCTGCTGTGCACGCCAGGTAATGATGTAGAATCTACCACGGCTGAAGTAGGCTCGGGTGCAACCATAGTTCTTTTTACAACAGGTTTGGGAACACCTACCGGTAACCCCATTGCTCCGGTGTTGAAGTTGAGCAGTAATACAAAGCTTTACGAAAAAATGCCTGACATTATTGACATCAATACAGGCACTATCATCGAAGGCGAAGAAACCATTGAGCAGGCAGGCGAACGCATTCTGGAATATGTGATCAAAGTGGCCAGTGGTGAAATAATAGCCAAAAGTGTGAAGCACGGCCAGGATGATTTCATCCCGTGGAAACGCGGTGTAAGCTTGTAAACAAAAGGGATTTGAAAGGTTTTTGAAAAACCTTTCAAATCCCTTTTAAAATCTTTATATTAAAATAGGTGCATTAAAATAAATCTGTAAGATGAAACAATTTTTAGACGAAAATTTCCTGCTCACCAATGCCACCGCCGAGCGGTTGTACCATGAGTATGCGAAAGAAATGCCCATTATCGATTATCACTGCCACCTGCCGCAGGGGCAGATAGCAGAAGACAAAAAGTTTGACAACCTGACGCAAATATGGCTGTACGGCGACCATTACAAGTGGCGCGCCATGCGCACCAATGGTGTGGATGAAAGCTACTGCACCGGCGACCAACCTGATTATGCCAAGTTTGAAAAGTGGGCACAAACGGTGCCTTACACTTTACGCAATCCGCTGTACCACTGGACGCACCTGGAGCTTCAGCGATATTTTGACGTACATAAAATTTTAGGTCCTGATACTGCACGCGAGATTTACGATGAATGCAGCGACAAGCTGCGCACGCCGGATTACTCTGTTCGCAATCTGTTGCGCAAGATGAATGTAAAGCTGGTGTGCACCACCGATGACCCGGCCGACGACCTGCTGCAACACCAGCAAATAAAAGAAGACGGCTTTGAAGTACCCATCCTGCCGGCATTTCGACCTGATGCGGCCATGAACGTGGATAATCCAACCACTTTCAATGCCTATGTATCACGCATTGAAAAAGCAGCCAATAAAAGTGTAGGTTCTTTACAAGATTATTTAGATGCGCTGAAAAGCCGTCACGATTTCTTTGCCGAAATGGGTTGTGGCGTAAGCGACCATGGGCTGGAAGAAATTTATGCCGAAGAATATACGGAATTGGAGCTTCAAAACAGCTTCAATAAAATCAGGAGCGGAAACACCCTGACAGAACAGGAAAGAAGACAGTTCAAGTCATTCATGCTGGTGCAGTTTGCCGAATGGGACTGGGAGCGTGGCTGGGTACAGCAATACCACCTGGGCGCGCTGCGCAACAACAACAGCCGCATGATGCGCCAACTTGGACCCGACACGGGTTGGGATTCTATAGGTGATTTTCAGCAAGGCCGCAACCTGAGTAAATTTTTAAGCAGGTTGGAAGGAGAAAACAAGCTGACCAAAACCATTTTATACAACCTGAACCCGGCCGACAACGAAATGTTTGCCACCATGATTGGCAACTTCAACGATGGCACGCAACCCGGAAAAATCCAGTGGGGCTCTGCCTGGTGGTTTCTTGATCAAAAAGACGGAATGATAAAGCAAATGAATGCCCTGAGCAATATGGGCTTGTTGAGTCGCTTTGTGGGCATGCTTACCGACAGCCGTTCGTTTTTGTCGTTCCCGCGCCATGAATATTTCCGCCGCATTTTGTGCAACTTATTTGGCACCGAAATAGAAGGAGGCGAATTGCCCAATGATATTGCCTGGATTGGAAAAGTGGTGCAGGATATTTGCTACCATAATGCAAAAAACTATTTCAACTGGCAATACCTGGATGCAGCCGTGAAAGCAGAAAGCGCAGTCGTGTCATAAATAAAAATGAATTGTTTTAACTAGACCAAAAGGAATTTAAAGCGTTTGTAACCTAGTTGTGATTTTGAGTAATTGTTAGGATTATAAATTCTTTCAAACGCTTTGTTTTCCTTTTGACTTTTTAAAATAGAATTGAAAAAGAAGTAAAAAAAGGCTTATCGCGTGGTGTGGTTTTCATTAACTGCATTATCATTAAACGGTCATTATGCGGAAAAAAAAAGTGCTCACCTTTGGTGAACTGCTGTTAAGAATATCGCCGGCAGCGACCGAAGCAGCTGATGGTAAACACCCGATGCTGTTGTACATGGGTGGCACCGAGCTGAACGTAGCCACCGCGCTGGCCGGATGGAACGTTCCGGTGAAGTATTGCACTGTTCTGCCCGACAATTTCATGAGCCGCCATGTTATCAACTACCTTGAATATAAAGGCATCTACACTTCTTCCATTTTGTTTTCCGGAAACCGCATTGGCCTGTACTACCTGGAGCGCGGCGCCGACCTGAAGGGCAGCGTTGTATACGACCGTGAGCACTCTTCTTTTTCCGAAATAAAAACGGGTACTATTGACTGGGATAAGGTGCTGCTGGATGTGGAAGTGTTTGATTTTTCTGCCATCAGTCCTGCACTGAATAAGAATGTGGCTGATGTGTGTTTAGAAGCGGTGGAAGCTGCTTCGCGCAAAGGTATCACCATTGCTGTTGACCTCAACTACCGTTCGCGCTTGTGGAAGTGGGGCAAGCAACCCATTGATGTAATGCCAAAACTGGTGCAGCATTGTGATGTAGTGATGGGCAATATTTGGGCAGCGAACACCATGCTGGGTACTGCGATAAATGAAACCATTCATCAAAAAGGAACACGCGAAGCATACCTGGAGCATGCACAGAAAACATCCATTGAAATCATGGAGAAGTTTCCAAAATGCAAGGTGGTGGCCAATACCTTCCGCTTTGATGGCGATGCTAATGGGGTACGATACTACACAACGCTTTACACAAACGGACAGCAATACCACTCACCTGAATGGACC
>CBDTUH010000376.1:0-3213 GCA_965363375.1 uncultured bacterium | reverse complement strand
AACCACCGGGCATGGCGTAGGCATTGGGCACTACGTTTTTTACCACCGTAATGTGAATGTTGTACGCTGAGGGCACTTTCATTTCATCAAAAAAAGCGTTGACGTAAGCAGTGCGTTTTTCATCAACCTCGTAAGAGCCTTTTACCGATGCATACAATTGCTGACCCATTGATTTTTCGTATTCCACAGGAATGCTGCCGGCGATAAGGCCGGCTATCCAGGGCAGCACAAAAGCGTACACCATCATCACGGCCAGTACAAATGCAGAAAAAAAAGCAAACACCCTGGCAATGCGGCGGCGTGTTTTATTGCGCACCTGCGCTTCTTTTTTTTCCTGTATATTTTGAGCCACCTGAGGCTGCAGCACCACCAGGGTTTGCAACGGGTAACCGGGATACGTGAAAGTAGCGGCACCTGTTTTGGCAGGCGCCATCTGCCGGTAGTTCCAGTTTACCGTTGCCTGCCTGTCGCCATCTGCAAACTCAATGCGCAGCCCATCCTTTCCCGGCGTAACCGTTGCAGGAAACTCATTGGCATTGCAGTAATAGGTGGCGTTGTAGTTCATTTAAATCATTTCGCTACCAAAATAACGTTGCAGCGGCACGGGCAGTATAATACCGTTTTCAGTCTGGTTGTTTTCGAGCAGGCAGGCTAGTATGCGCGGCAAGGCCAGCGAGCTTCCGTTAAGCGTATGCACCAGTGCCGTTTTGCCTTCGCTGTTCTTATAACGAATTTTCATACGGTTGGCCTGAAAGGCTTCAAAGTTAGAAACCGAGCTTACCTCCAGCCAGCGCTCCTGCGCGGCACTATACACTTCAAAGTCGTAGGTAAGTGCCGATGTAAAACTCATGTCACCACCGCACAGGCGCAAAATGCGGTAATGCAATCCTAATGTTTGTATCAGTTTTTCTACGTGCTCCACCATGCTTTCCAGTGCCTCGTAGCTGCGCTCGGGGACAACCATCTGCACAATTTCTACCTTGTCAAACTGGTGCAGGCGGTTGAGGCCGCGCACATCTTTGCCATAGCTGCCGGCCTCGCGCCTAAAGCAGGGTGTGTAAGCGGTCATCTTTACCGGTAATTCTGTTTCTTTTAAAATAGATTCGCGGTAAATGTTGGTAACGGGCACTTCGGCGGTGGGTATCAGGTACAGGTTGTCTTCCGTTACATGGTACATCTGTCCTTCCTTATCGGGCAGTTGGCCGGTGCCGTAGGCCGATGCTTCGTTCACCATCAAGGGCGGCATAAACTCTTCGTAACCAGCGGTGGTATTAAAGTCCAGAAAATATTGAATGAGCGCGCGCTGCAGCTTGGCGCCTTTGCCGCGGTACACCGGGAAGCCGCTGCCCGTGAGTTTGTTGCCCAGTTCAAAATCTATCAGGTCATATTTTTTAGCCAAGTCCCAATGCGGCACGGCGCCGGCATACAATTCGGGTTTGCTGCCGCCGGTGCGCACTACTTCGTTGTCTTCCGGCGTGCGGCCTTGCGGTACTTTTTCAGATGGCAGGTTGGGCAGTTGCACCAGTTTTTCTGCTAATGCTTTTTCTACTTCGGCCAGCTGTTTTTCAATTGGTGCCAGGTTGCTTTTAAAACCTTCCACTTCTTTTTTGGCTTCTTCAGCCGCTTCCTTTTGGCCCTTGCCCATCAGCGCACCAATTTGTTTGGAGGCCGCGTTTATTTTGGCCTTGGTATCGTCGTATTGGGTGCCCAATTTTTTGCGCTCATCATCCAGCGCAATAATGGCGTCTACAAGCTCAATATCTTTAAAATGCTTAATGGCTAATCTTTCTTTAACCGCTTCCGGGTTCTGACGTAATGTATTTACCTGCAACATGCCCTTTACAATTTTGGCCAAAGATAAAACGCACCGGGGATTATAGGGGTAAAAGGAAAAAGAGACGTTTTGAGAATTGTCAATTGTGAATAATGAATTGTCAATGAAAAAATCAAAAGGAAAACGAGACGTTTCAATTTCCAGCTTCACCATTCACCATTGACAATTCCCATTCTTGCCAAACCTTTGATACATTTGATAGGTGAGAAGCCTCCTTTTGTGTTTCGTGTTATTGCCTTTGCTGATAAGGGCCCAATCGGCCCCGCCGCCTGTTGGTGCCTGGCGCGAGCACCTGCCCTACCAAAGTACGATTGATGTAACCGCATCTGAAAACAAGATATTTGCCGCCACGCCTTTTTCTTTTTTTAGTGTGGATGTAGCTACCGGCGAAGTGGAACGCTTCAGCAAAATTTCGGGCCTGTCAGAAACCGGCATCTCCGCGCTGCAATTCGACCCCTTTCATCAAAAGCTGGTGGTGGCTTATAGCAACAGCAATATCGATATACTTTCAGCAACAGGCATTACCAATGTAGCAGGTTTGATGCGCGCCAACATATCGGGCAACAAAACCATTTATCACCTGCTGCCCACACCGCAGTACACTTACCTTTCAACAGGCCTCGGCGTTTTGCTGCTGGATGTAGCAAAAGCGGAAATAAAAGATTCGTGGTTTATGGGCAGCGGCGGCGGTTATGTAAAAGTGAGTGCGGTGGCTACTGATGGAGCTTACATGTATGCGGCTACAGACGAAGGCGTGAAAAGGCTGCAGACAGGCGCCAATGGTGCTGATTTTCGTGCCTGGCAGAATCTTACTGCTGTACCTTGCGGGGGTGTGGTGCAGTTGGGAAACAAAATCATTGCACTGCAAAACAATGAACTTTTCACCGTTGATGGAAACGTCTTAAATCCCTTTTATGCTGATGGCTGGCCGGTGGTTTCTATGGATGTTTCTCAAAATGTAATAGCGCTTAGCCAGCGGCAAAGCAGCGGCGAAAGCCGGGTTGTTTTTGTAGATGAAAGCGGAAATGTAACCCACACATTGCAGCGCGGCGATGTTATTTCTTACCCCGAAAAAGCAATCATACACAGCAGCGGCACCTGGGTGGCCGACCGATACGAAGGCTTAACCAAGTGGAACGGCAGCAATGCAGAACGTCTCCATTTCCTTTCACCCGAAGATGTAGCCACCGGGCCAATGACTGCTTATAATGGAGTGGTGTATGCTGCAGCCGGTTCGGTAAACGATGCGTGGAATTATCAATACAACGGCGCAGGCATTTACCAATTTAAAGGGGAAACCTGGACCAATTACAACCGCTTTAATTTCCCTGAGTTGGATAGCCTTCTCGATTTTATGGCCGTTGCCATTGACCCACGCG
>CBDTUH010000375.1:0-3224 GCA_965363375.1 uncultured bacterium | reverse complement strand
AAACCAGTATGCAAAACGAACTTCGAAAACAACAAGCCTTAGAATACCACGAAAAAGGGCGCCCCGGCAAGATAGAAGTGGTGCCTACCAAGAATGCAAAAACCCAGCGCGACCTTTCACTGGCCTACTCGCCCGGCGTAGCCGAGCCCTGCAAGGAAATTGCTGCCCATAAAGAAAATGTGTACCGCTACACCGCCAAAGGCAACCTGGTGGCCGTTATCAGCAATGGCACCGCCGTACTGGGCCTGGGCGATATTGGCCCCGAAGCCAGCAAGCCGGTGATGGAAGGTAAAGGCGTACTTTTTAAAATATTTGCCGACATCGATGTATTTGATATTGAAATTGCAGAAAAAGACCCCGAAAAGTTTGTACAGATTGTAAAAGCGCTGGAGCCCACCTTTGGCGGCATTAACCTGGAAGACATTAAAGCACCGGAGTGCTTTTATATAGAAAAAACCCTGCGCGAGCAGCTGGCCATCCCCGTGATGCACGACGACCAGCACGGCACCGCCATTATATCTTCGGCAGCGCTGCTGAACGCACTGCAGCTGCAGAAAAAGAAGATTGACAAAGTGCGCTTTGTAGTAAATGGCGCTGGCGCCGCTGCCATGGCCTGTATACAATTGTATGTTGCATTGGGTGCCCGCCCGGAGAACTTTTATGTATTTGACATCAATGGCCCCTTGCACAAAGACCGCGAAGACCTGGAGCCCTTTAAACGCCAGTTTGCCAACGCCCCCGCTGACTGTAACCTGGCCAAAGCTTTAAAAGATGCCGATGTTTTTTTAGGATTAAGCGTAGGAAACGTAGTAACTGCCGATATGGTAAAGAGCATGGCCAAAAATCCCATTGTGTTTGCCATGGCAAACCCCGACCCCGAAATTGGCTGGGTAGAAGCCACCTCGGCACGCAAGGATATTATTATGGCTACCGGCCGCTCCGATTTTCCTAACCAGGTAAATAACGTGCTTGGATTTCCTTACATTTTTCGCGGTGCGCTGGATGTACGGTCTACACAGATTAACGAAGCCATGAAGCTGGCTGCCGTGCATGCCCTGGCCGACCTTACTAAAACGCCGGTGCCCGATATTGTAAACCTGGCCTACAATGTAAAGAACATCACCTTCGGGCCCGACTATATTATTCCAAAGCCGCTGGACCCGCGCCTGCTGGCTACTGTAGCGCCTGCCGTAGCAAAAGCTGCCATGGAAAGCGGTGTGGCACAAAAACCCATTACCGACTGGGATGGATACGTAACAGATCTGAATAAACGCCTGGGACTTGACAACCAGGTGATGCGTGTACTGGGCAGCCGTGCCCGCCGCAACCCTAAGCGCATTGTATTTGCCGAAGCCGACAACGTAAAAATTTTAAAAGCCGCACAAATTGTAATTGACGAAGGCATTGGCTACCCCATTTTGCTGGGCGATGAAACCAAGATACGCACCATTGCTACGGCTAATGGATTAGACCTGGAAGGCCTGCCTATACATGACCCGCGCAGCGATGCTATGAAAAGCAAACGCGACCATTATGCCGAGCTGTTTTTTGCCAGGCGACAGCGCCGTGGCTTCAATTATTACGAAGCCAAAAAGGTAATGCGCGACCGCAACTACTTTGGCGCCATGATGGTGGAAACCGGCGATGCCGATGCCATGATATCCGGCCTTACCAAAAACTACCCCGATACCATACGCCCTGCGCTGGAAGCCATTGGTGTGGAAGAAGGCGTAAACCGCATTGCCGGCATGTACCTGATGCTCACCAAAAAAGGACCTTTATTTTTAGCAGATACAACCGTCAACTTTAACCCCACAGCCGAAGAACTGGCCGAAATTACGCTGATGACGGCGCGCGAAGTGCAGCATTTCAACATTGTGCCGCGCATCGCCATGCTCAGCTACTCCAACTTTGGCAGCAGCAACTCGCCGGAGGCGCGGCTGGTGGCCCGGGCCCGCGAAATTGTAAAGCAAAAAATGCCTAACCTGATTGTTGATGGCGAAATGCAGGCCAGTGTAGCTTTCAACAAAGAGCTGATGAAGGAAAACTATCCTTTTTCCGAACTGGCCAATAAAGACGTAAATACGCTTATTTTTCCTAACTTATCGGCTGGTAACGTGGCTTACAACCTGCTGAAAGAGGTGGGATCGGCCGATGCCATTGGCCCGATTTTATTAGGCTTAAAAAAGCCGGTGCATGTGCTGCAACTGGGCAGCTCGGTACGCAACATTGTAAACATGGCGACCATTGCGGTGGTAGATGCACAGATAAAAAGCGAAACCGCATCGGAAATGGAACTGAAGAAATCGCCCTGGTGGAAAAGGCTGAAAAAAACAAACAAAGAGTAAAAAGAAAGGAGCACGCTTATTATGATCATGAAGTTTTTTAACGACGTCGGCAGTTATTTTATGATGCTGAAAGGCATGTTCTCCAAACCAGAGAACTGGAAAATGTACTGGAAGGAACTAATGCACCAGTGCTCCGAAATTGGCATTGGCTCGCTGGGTATTGTGGCCATCATTTCGGTGTTCATCGGCGCCGTATCCACGTTGCAAACGGCTTACCAGCTTACCAGCCCGCTTATTCCTATTATTACAATTGCCCAAATTGGCCGCGATACGGTATTGCTGGAGTTTGCGCCTACGCTGGTTTCTATTGTGCTGGCGGGGGTTATCGGCTCTAAAATCGCATCCGAATTGGGCAACATGCGCGTGTCAGAGCAGATAGATGCCCTGGAGATAATGGGCATCAACACGAAGGCTTACCTGATTATGCCCAAAATTATTGCGGGGCTGATTATGATTCCAATGCTGGTGGTGGTATCCATGGTGCTGGGCATCTGGGGCGGACGTTTGGCGGGTGTGATGTCGGGCATTATTTCAGGCGATCAGTACGACCAGGGTTTGCTGGCGGGCTTTGTACCGTACAACGTGTTTTTTGGATTGGTTAAAGCTTATGTGTTTGCCTTTATCATTGCCAGCGTGCCTTCCTATTTTGGGTATAATGTAAAAGGCGGTTCGCTCGAGATAGGCCGCTCCAGCACTAAGTCGGTAGTGGTAACCTGTATCCTGATCCTGTTTGCCGACTACGTGCTATCGGCCCTGTTGCTGTAAAGGTAAAACGTCTGAAAACCCTTTTAAACATAGCAGGGCTTTAGATAAAAACGTCTGGCCTTCCTTTTGAGGATACAAAAGGCAAAACGTCGCTTTTTCCTTATAAGCAAA
>CBDTUH010000374.1:0-3255 GCA_965363375.1 uncultured bacterium | reverse complement strand
GCGAACCCGAAACAAGAAGCGGCCGACAGGAGTATCTTGAAAACATCATTAACCGTTTCATATAAAAGGAAAAAGAGACGTTTTGTGCCTTGCACTAAAACTCATGTATCATAACCGGTGCAGGGCTTTTCCTTATCCCTAAATTTTTTATTTACACAAAACCATGAACACTGCTTTAGAAACATTAGACTGGATTGTACTCCTGGGCTACTTTGGTATTTTACTGGGCATTGCCTGGTGGGTCATCAGCCAGAAAAACAAAACAACGGAAGATTATTTTTTAGCCGGACGCAACGTAGGCTGGTTTGTAATTGGCGCTTCTATTTTTGCATCTAACATCGGCAGCGAACATGTTGTGGGCCTGGCCGGCACTGGTGCCGAATCGGGCATGCCGATGGCGCACTACGAGCTGCACGCCTGGATCGTATTGCTCCTGGGTTGGTTCTTTTTACCCTTCTACATGCGCAGCGGCGCCTTCACCATGCCCGAGTTTTTAGAAAAACGTTTTGATGCCCGCTCACGCTGGTTTCTTTCTATCTTTTCTATAGCGGGTTATGTGTTAACCAAGGTTTCCGTAACCATCTATGCAGGTGGTATTGTTGTTTCTCAGTTGATGGGCATTGAATTTTTAACAGGCGCCATTATCACGGTTGTTATTACCGGTTTATATACCATACTGGGCGGCATGCGCGCAGTGGTATATACCGAAGCTTTTCAGACCGTGGTACTATTAGTTGGTGCAGCGGTTATAACCGTTATGGGATTGAATGCCGTTGGTGGCTGGAGCGAACTGAAAGCAACAGCCGGCAGCAGCCATTTTAATATGTGGCGCCCATCCGACGATCCGCAGTTTCCATGGACGGGACTCTTGTTTGGCGGCACCGTAGTGGGCATTTGGTATTGGTGTACCGACCAATATATAGTACAACGTACACTAGCGGCCCGCAATATAAAAATTGGCCGACGCGGCGCCATATTTGGTGCTTACCTGAAGCTGACGCCGATATTTATTTTCCTGATACCGGGTGTTATTGCCTATGCTTTAAAAAAGAAAGGAATGCTGCATTACGAAAAAAGCGACCAGGTATTTCCCACACTAGTAACCTACCTATTGCCAACAGGCCTGAAAGGTTTGGTTGCCGGTGGCTTGATGGCAGCTTTAATGAGCTCGCTAGCATCGGTTTTCAATTCGGCTTCTACCCTTTTTACTGTTGATATTTTCAAAAAGCTGTATCCAAATTCGCCGGAAGGCAAACTGGTACGCATTGGTAAAATAGCTACCGGTTTTATTGTGGTGCTGGGCATGCTGTGGATTCCTATTATGGAAAAAATTGGTGGCGGCGTGCTGTACCAGTACTTGCAGAATGTGCAATCTTACATTGCACCGCCGATAACAGCTGTATTTGTGTTGGGAATTTTATGGAAACGCATCAATGCACAGGGCGCTATTGCTACATTATTTTATGGGTTGCTTTCCGGAACGCTGCGTATTGTACTGGAGTTGATGAAAGATGATTTGAGTGGCGCTGCCGAATGGTTTGCAACCGTTAATTTTTCGCATTTTGCCATTTATAATTTCCTGGCCTGTGTGCTGGTATGCTGTGGTGTTTCACTTCTCACGCCAAAGCCATCCGATGCACAGATACAGGGCTTAACACTGGGCACCCTATCGCCCGAGCAGCGCCGCGCCAACCGCGAAAGCTATTCGGTAACAGATGTGATTATTTCAGTTGTGTTGGCCGTGATTGTAATTTCCATACTTGTTTATTTCAGAGGATAAAAAATGAATTTTATCAATTTAATTTAAGGCAACACCAGGAGCCTTTTGGTCGGGTTATAATTACAAATTAACCCAACTCTCAAAAACGTTTCATTTTCCTTTTAAAAGTGCTATTGGCTAAAAGGAAAATGAAACGTTTTTTGTTTTCAAATGTTTTGCTGAAACGACTCCAATGCAAAACGTCCGTTTTTCCTTTTGATTTTGCTTAATTTCAACTTACGTATAAAGGGTAATAATGAAGCCTCAAGATTACTTTTTTAAGTAGATTATGAACCTGTCTTTTTTCAATTTTCCTAATAATATCTTAAAGCGAACTGGCGTGATTCATGTCACGACGCCTTGTTGTAGAATCTCTCAATTTTGAACTTCAAAACAAAACACACATGATGGAGTTTATATCTCAGCCCTGGCCCTGGTATGTAGCCGGTGCGCTAATTGGTTTAACGGTTCCGGCGCTGCTGATACTTGGCAACAAGCACTTTGGTATTTCTGCCAACCTGCGCCACGCCTGTGCAGCCTGCTTTCCGGGCAATGTCAAGTTTTTTAAATACGACTGGAAAAAAGAAGCCTGGAACCTGTTTTTTGCCGCTGGCATTTTGATTGGTGCTTTCCTGGCCGTTCAATTTTTGTCAACGCCCGACCCGGTGGCTATACATCCCAACCTGGCCGCTGAACTGGAAACGTACGGCATAAAAGATAACAGCAGGCTATTGCCTTCCGAGCTTTTTAGCTTTGAAAGCCTGTTTACTTTAAGAGGATTTGTATTGCTGGTAATTGGCGGCTTTATGATTGGCTTTGGCACCCGCTACGCCGGTGGTTGTACCAGTGGTCATGCCATTATGGGCATTAGCAACCTGCAGTGGCCTTCTGCAGTGGCCACCATTTTCTTTATGATCGGTGGATTTATTATGGCCAACCTGATACTTCCTTTTATTCTAAGACTTTAACCTTCGCGCTTACAACCTTAAAAAAACAAAATGAATAAAGATATTGAAACGCTAACGCCGCCCCCAATGCCCGATACCGACTATGAAGTGCGGGTGCAGGATACCATGTGTGTTAACGAATCGAGGCTGCAACACAAATGGTATCACAACCTGAAGTATGCCGCGGTGGGCATAATGTTTGGCATTGTATTTACAAAAGCCGAGATCATCTCCTGGTTTCGCATACAGGAAATGTTTCGCCTGCAAAGCTTTCATATGTATGGTGTAATTGGTACTGCCATAGCCGTGGGCATGCTTTCCGTTTTCCTGATCAAACGCTTTCATGTAAAAACCATTTATGGCGAACCCATAGAGTTTCATCCTAAAAAATTCAATAAAGGACAGATTTATGGCGGGCTGATCTTTGGCCTTGGATGGGCTATGACCGGCGCTTGTCCCGGCCCCTTGTTTGCACATATTGGCGCAGGTTTTTTGGTGGTTGTGGTGGTGCTGTTAAGCGCCGTGGCCGGTACCTGGGTGTATGGTTAC
>CBDTUH010000373.1:0-3256 GCA_965363375.1 uncultured bacterium | reverse complement strand
GACTGGTGTGGGTGGTCAATGTTTTTTACCAGGTGCTTCAACCTATTGCCTCGGCTTTTATTGGCCTGAGCAATTGGATACTGCGCTATGTTTTTAATGTGCGGGTAAACGATAAGCTGGATGCCTTTAGCCGCACTGATGCCGATACGCTTTTTCAGCAATCCGACGAAGACGAATACGATAAGGAAGAACTGAACACCGAGTTGTTTGAGCGCGCCTCGCGCCTGCCCAAAACCCGCATACGCCAGTGCCTGGTGCCCCGCAAGGAAATTATTGGCATCGACAGTAAAACATCTGTAGAAGAAGCGCGCAGCAAGTTTATAGAAACCAAGCTGAGCAAGCTGGTGGTGTACGATGGCAATATTGATAACATTGTAGGTTATGTGCACCAACTAGACCTGTTTAGCGGCCCCCAAAACCTGCAGGCCATATTGCTGCCCATACCCGCCGTGCCCCAAAGCATGAGCGCCAGCGACCTTATCTCCAAGTTTACCAAAGAGCGCAAAAGCATTGCCTGGGTGGTAGACGAGTTTGGCGGCACCGCCGGCATTGTAACCATGGAGGATGTGCTGGAAGAGATTTTTGGCGAGATACATGACGAGTACGACAGCGAGGAATTTGTAGAAAAGCAGATTTCCGAAAACGAATATATTTTTAGCGGCCGCCTGGAGCTGGACTACCTGACGCAGAAGTACGAACTCAATTTCAACAGCGACGAGTCGGAAACCCTTTCGGGCTACATCATTAACCACCACGAAACCATTCCCAAAGAAAAAGAGCGCATTATTATTGACGATTACGAGTTTGACGCCCTTAGCGTAAGCGACACGCGCATAGAAATGGTGAAGCTGAAAGTGCTGAAGTAAGGTGGAGATGACAGATGACAGTTGACAGATGACAGCCGCAAAACGTCTGTTTTTCCTTTTAAGGTTCATAGGGAACAGCTTGCTTACAAAAACGTCTCTTTTCCCTTTTAAATATTTCCTGCAAAGGAGCAATGTTTGAAAACGTCTCTTTTTCCTTTCAACGCCACCCTTACTTTCCGGTTTTGACTTTTCGCTTTTGCCTAATTTCTCATTCATCCTTCAAAAAAGGCGTTTCATCCTTATTCTGCGCAGTTCATACGTTTAAATGTTATAATTGTATTTCTTAAAACCGTTTATGACAAAGAAATCCCTGTTGCTGATGGCCTGCCTTTGTGCTGTGGGCGTTAGCTTTGGGCAACGCAAAAGCAAAACCGTTGCTCCGCCTCCTCCCGCCAACCTTGTTGCCGACTCTGCCAAGCCTAAAAAAGCAGTGTGGCCCCTGGCCGATAAAACCAAAGCTGCCCGCAAGCGCGATGGTCTTTTTACCGTGTACCAGGATACTGCCACCGGCGGCCTGCAGTTGTATGTAAAAAAAGACCAGCTGGATAAAGAATACATCTATCAAAGCTTTTCCATCAGCGGCCCCACCTCCATGTTCCTCAACCAAAGCATGCACCGCATGAACTTTGTGTTTAAGGTTACCAAGTCGTTCGACAAACTAGAGTTTACCCGCGTCAATAATTCGTTTTACTACGATCCGGCCAACCCCGTTTCTAAAACAAAAAATGTTGACAAGCCTGAGGCCATCTTTTTAGTAGAAAAAATCAGCGGTGAAGACTCTACCGGTTACCTGGTAAATGCCGATGCCCTGTTTATTTCTGAAAAGCTGGACCCCGTAAAACCGGCCATGGCCCCCGGCATGATGATGATGCCGATGTTTACGCTAGGTGGGCTCAACCCCTCTAAAAGCAAGTACCACGCGGTGCGCTCGTTCCCAGAGAATACCGATATTGTAGTAGACCTGGCTTACGACAATCCCAATGCTTTTGTATCAGGCGGTGCTGATATTACCGATGCGCGCTATGTGCGCGTGCGCATGCAGCACAGCCTGATGGAACTGCCCAAAAACAACTTTGCGCCCCGCCGCGACGACCCGCGCGTAGGCTACTTTGGCCAGCAGGTTACCGACCAGACCAGCATCAGCGCCACACCTTACAAAGACCACATTAACCGCTGGAATCTGGTAAAGAAAGACCCTAACGCAGCACTTAGTGAGCCGGTGGAGCCAATTGTTTTCTGGATAGAAAATACAACGCCTTACGAGTACCGCCAGACCATTGTGGATGCGGGCCTGAAGTGGAACCAGGCTTTTGAAAAAGCAGGTTTTAAAAACGCGGTGCAAATGAAAATAATGCCTGACAATGCCGATTGGGATCCAGCCGATATCCGCTACAACGTTATTCGTTGGGTATCTTCTGCCAACCCATCGTACGGCGCCATCGGGCCTTCTTTTGTAAACCCCAAAACCGGACAAATACTGGGTGCCGACATTACCGTAGAATGGTTTAGCGGCAGTGCCACGCCCATTTACGAAGAGTTGGTAGCCGCTGCGGCTCGTGCACAAATGCCCAACCTGCCCGGTATGGATATGCACCATTTTGCTACCTGCACCCTGGCCGGCGAGCTGAAAGGCGGACTGGTAGCCGGTATGACCGCGCTGGATGCCACTGGTGCCGATGAAAAGGAAATTGGCGAAATGCACCAGCAGTTCCTCACTTACCTTATCATGCACGAAATGGGTCACACTCTTGGTTTGAACCACAACATGAAAAGCTCGCAAATGTGGTCGCCTGCCGAAATTCATAACAAAGAACTTACCCGCAAGCATGGCCTCATTGGTTCTGTAATGGATTATCCTGCCATCAATATTGCGCTGGACCGCAAAAAGCAGGGTGATTATTATACCATGTTGGCCGGCCCTTACGACGTGTGGGCTATTGAATATGGCTACACCCAGTTTGCTGCCGGACAGGAAGAAGCAGGCCTGAAAAAAATACTGGCCCGCAGCACCGACCCGCGCCTCACCTTTGGTAACGATGGTGATGACATGCGCTCACCTGGCAAGGCGATGGACCCCCGCGTAAACGTGAACGACCTTACATCGGACGCCATTGGCTATGCCGAAGAGCGCTTTCAGCTGGTAAACAGCCTGATGGGCAACCTGGTAAAAAAATACAGCAAAGAAGGACAGAGCTATGCCGAGCTGCGCAGCCGCTACGGTGCCCTGCAAGGCCAGCGTATGGGCATGATTGCCGCGGTGAGCCGCTATATAGGTGGTGTGTATGTAGACCGCAGCTTCCCCGAGCAAAAAAGCACCAGCAAGCCGTTTACCCCGGTTCCGTTGGCTACACAGAAAAAAGCCATTCAAACGATGAACAAATATGTGTTTG
>CBDTUH010000372.1:0-3267 GCA_965363375.1 uncultured bacterium | reverse complement strand
CCCCTGCATCACCACCCCGCCGCAGGTATGTTATGAGGTAGGCTATTACGAATTTGACCTTTCCTTGCCGCCATCTTCCAAAGGCTATTTACTGGCCACACAGGTCAACTTCCGCATCAATACCATCAACAATCTGGCTTTAGGTTATGGAAATATTGGCGCCATGTATACGGCCGAAATTCCTGCTACCTCCCCATTTCCCACGGCACCTCAAAACAACAGCGCCCGTTTTACCGCTTCTGACCTGGTCGTAATCTGTTCCAACAATGCTTTCAACTACAGCTTTGCGGCTGAAGATAAAGACGGCGACCAGTTACGTTATTCTTTTTGTTCTGCATACATTAGCACCGGTGGTGGTGGCGGCAACAATACACCGCCGCCTTCTGCACCACCTTATACATCGGTACCTTACGGACAAGGTTTTACCGCTTCATCGCCATTAGGTAATAATGTAAGAATAGATGCCACCACCGGTATGATATCTGGCATTGCACCATCAGACGGCACTTACGTGGTAACAGTATGTGTTGATGAAATAAGAAACGGTGTGGTGATAGCGCAGCAGCGCAAAGACCTGCAGATTAAAATCACCTCTTGCACCATAGCTTCTGCCTCTATTTTGCCCGAGTACCAATTGTGCGCAGAAAGCTTTAACCTGAACGTAACCAACGCCAGTAACAGCCCGCTGATAAAAACCTACAACTGGGAAATCATCAACAGCTCAGGCCAAACCATTTTCAATACAGACAAAACCAGCCTTGATTATACATTTAATGATACAGGGCTGTACCGCATGAAACTGGTGGTAAACAAGCTGGAGCAATGCTCGGACTCTACAGAATCGCTGGTGCATGTTTACCCGGGTTTTAAAGCCGACTTTTCGGCCGTCGGCAGCTGCATCAACGGCAGCACACAATTTACCGACGCCTCAACTTCGCGCTATGGTGCCGTGGACTACTGGCTGTGGAACTTTGGCGAAAGCAATGCTGGTACCAATGATGTTAGCGAAGGAAATCCATCTTACCAGTTTCTTTTTACGGGAAATAAAAATGTGGAACTCATAGCCGGCAACTCGGTGGGATGCAGGGATACAGTGCAAAAGCTGGTTTCCATTTTCGACAAACCGCCCATTAGTCTTCTTTTTAAAGACACGCTGATTTGCCTGAATGATGAAGTGCAGTTGAAGGCAAGCGGCAACGGAAATTTTAGCTGGAGCCCCAGTGCGCAAATGCAGAATGCCAACAGTGAAGCGCCCCTTGTAGCGCCGCAGCAAACTACTACCTACACCGTTAGCCTTAATGACCAGGGTTGCACCAACCAGGACACCGTGCAGGTGCGCGTGGTAAAAGGTGTACAACTAAAGGCCATGCAGGATACCACTATTTGCGCCGGAGATGCCATTTTGCTTAAAAGCAGTTCGAACGGTTTGCAATACAACTGGCAGCCGGCTGCAAATGTGCAATCGCCGAATGCATTGAATACAACAGTCATAACACCTGTATCTACCACTTATACTATTACAGCGCGCATTGGGGGCTGCACGGCAACAGATGATGTATTGGTAACCACCGTTCCCTATCCGATTGCCAATGCCGGTAAAGACACCATTATTTGCTACAATGCCACAGCGCAGCTAAGAGGCTTTATTGATGGTTCCCGGTTTGAATGGTCACCGGCCGGTACATTGGCAGGTAGCAGCACGCTTAACCCTGTGGCCAGGCCTGCCACCACTACGGCTTACATACTTTCCGCCTACGATGTTCAGGGCTGTCCCAAACCCGGGTACGACACCGTTGTGGTAAGCGTGCTGGCAGCTATTGATGCCTTTGCCGGAAGGGATACGGCCATTGTGGCCGGTCAACCTTTACAATTGGCTGCCAGTGGCGGTGTGGCTTACCAGTGGTCGCCATCGGCAAACCTTTCTTCTGCCATCATTCCAAACCCTGTAGCCACTTTTATGGAACCGTCCAATGGTATTCGGCTTATGGTACGCGTGTTCAACGAAGCCAGCTGCGTAGATTCGGCTTACATGACCGTAAAGGTTTTTGAAACAGCACCTTCCATTTTTGTGCCCACCGCTTTTACACCCAATGGCGATGGCAAAAACGATGTATTAAGGCCCATTGCCGCCGGTATGCAGCGCATCGATTATTTTACCATTTACAACCGCTGGGGACAACTAGTGTATAGCAGCAGCCAGCAGGAAGGAATGGGCTGGAACGGACTTATAGGCGGGCAGCAGCAAGGCAGCGGCACTTACATATGGGTAGTGAAAGCAGTAGATTTTACCGGCAAATCTTATTTTGCAAAAGGGATGGTAACGCTGATACGTTAAAAGAATAAACAAAATTTTGAATAGGAAAATTTAAACAATAAAAAACGTCTGATTTTCCTTTTGAGGCTTTCTCTTAAATATATTTTCTTACTGCATCAGTTGAAAAAGAAAAAGGAAAAAGAGAGGTTTTAAAACGTCTCTTTTTCCTTTTAAGGTTGAGTTCAATTTCTTTTATTATTGCACATTAAAGCGCACCATCGTATCAGCCCAATGCAGCGCAACGGCACCGTTATCGTGGCTAAAAGTCATACGCTCGGCAAAGTTGGGAGCCTTGGCAGGTTTTACTTTTACGCGCAGTGCATCCTGCGCTTCATCGTAGCGGGTGCCCCACTGGCCGGTCTGGCGGTTGAAAATCAACGTCCATTCATCTTCGCCGGGAATGCTGAATAAAGTGTACTTACCGGCTTTCAAATCCTGCCCTTCAATCTTTACATCCCTGTTAATAGTGAAAGCGGTGGCCTCGTTGGCGCCCGTGCGCCATACTTTTCCGTAAGGTGCAATGTCTTTACCCAGTGTGCGACCGTTCACTGCCGGCTGGCTGTAATCGATCATGATATTAAGACCGTCAACGGTTGTATTTAAAGTGGCAGGCGGGCTTGGTCGCTTGCTTTTATCGTCCTGCGCAAAAAGCGTAACGCTGCCGGCCAACAACAACAAAAGAAAAGAAAGCGATAGTAACTTTTTCATACATCATTTAATTTAGTGATGTGTAATTTAACGGATTCTGCCTCCCTTTCCTAATAAAAATATTTGAATGGCAATACGGGAGTAAAAGCGAAAAGAGAGGTTTTTGATGTGAGGCGTGAGAGGTAAAACGAGAGACAATAGGACAAGTATTTAGGCAAAAGGAAATGGAGACGTTTTGTAAAATGAAAAATTCAAAAGTAAAAGGAAGGCAAGACGTTTACATATTTACCGATTAATCAATTTAC
>CBDTUH010000371.1:0-3276 GCA_965363375.1 uncultured bacterium | reverse complement strand
GGGAGATGTGCCCGGGGGTATGGCCGGGTGTATGGATCCACTTCCAGTCTTCCAGGTCGGGAATAGAATTATCTTCCGGCAATTCTGCCAGGTGTTGTTCTGCATTGATAGGCGTACGTGGATAAGTAAACGACATTAAAGCCAGGAGCCCGCCACCAACAGCCGGGTCGGCTGGTGGGTAAGAAGCTTTGCCGGTAAGGTATGGCCGTTCCATATGATGGCAATAAACAGGTACGCCCCACTCCTCTGCCAGTTTTATTAATGAACCCCGGTGGTCAAAGTGTCCATGTGTCATTACAATGGCTTGCGGTGTGCTGCCCGTGCTGCCAAAAATATATTTAGCCATGGCTTTTATTTTAGGCGCCGATGTTTGCAGGCCCGTATCCACCAAAACCCATGAGGTACCCTCGCGGTTCTGAATTATGAATAAATTCACGAAAATATCTTTCAGGCGCCATACGCCCGGCGCCACCACATACACATTGCTGTACAACTCCCGCTCTTCTGTGGCACTCAATTCTCTTTGCTCTACCAATGTCCTGTTCATATGTTTCTCTTTTTATTGTTTAAAAGCATGGGCACAAATAACATACCACCCCACCTTTAATCAGCATCTGATGCCATTCCTTTCTATTTTGAGTACATCGGTAAAAAATTGAAATGCATCTGATAAGCTTATCCTTAATTTCCTCAAAGCAAACCAAACTGATTATGAAAAAATATGCTTTCTTCCTTGTAAGCCTTTGCCTGGCCGGCGCGCTGCAGGCACAGCTATCGTTAACCATGCTACCCAGCGGTGGCAACAAAAAAGCCTCGGTGAGCGAGCAGGTAGGCCTCACCAACATTACCATACATTACAACAGGCCGGCGGTTAAAGGCCGCGAAGGTAAAATATGGGGCGGGCTGGTGCATACCGGCTATACCGACCAGGGCTTTGGCAACACTAAAACGGCGCCCTGGCGGGCCGGCGCCAACGAAAACACAACTATTGAGTTTAGCAATGATGTAACAATAGAAGGGCAGCCCCTGAAAGCGGGAAAGTACGGTTTCTTTATTGCTTACGACTCTACCGAATCCACTCTCATTTTCTCTAACAATGCTACCTCGTGGGGCAGCTATTTTTACAACGAGGCAGAAGATGCCTTACGTGTGAAAGTAGCGCCGCAACCTTTGGCCAACAGCGTAGAATGGCTGCAATTTGTTTTTGAAGATCAAACCGAAAACAGTGCCACCATTGCCCTGCAGTGGGAGAAAAGAGAGCTTCCTTTTAAAGTGGAAGTAGATTATGTAAAAGACCAGTTGGCCTCCCTTAACCGCGAGCTGCGCACTGAAAGGGGCTTTTACTGGCTGGCCTGGCAGCAAGCGGCACAATGGGCGCTGCAACGAAACGTGGCCCTGGAACAGGCGCTGCAATGGGCTGATTCTGCTTCGGGGCCGTCATTTGGCGGCGGACAATTGTTTGCGCCCAAAGCCACCAAGGCGCAGATACTTTACAAACTGGGCCGCAAGGCGGAAGGCGATGTATTGATGAAAGAAGCCATGCCACTGGCCAACATGACGGAACTACACCAATACGCCCGGCAGCTATTGATACAAAAACAGGCCAAAGAAGCGCTGGAAATTTTTAAATTAAACCACAGCAAACATCCCGGGCAGTTTACCACGCTGGTAGGATTGATGCGCGGCTACTCAGCCAATGGCGATTATAAAAATGCGCTTAAATATGCCAAGCAGGCCTTGCCGCTATCGCCGCCCGATGCCAATAAATCCTTTGTGGAAGGTGCTATTAAAAAGCTGGAAGGGGGGCAGGATATCAATTGAGTTGACAGAGGACAGATGGCAGTTGACAGGAAAATGCTGGTCGTTGATCGAAGGGAAAATGACTGGAAACAAAAACGTCTCATTTTCCTTTTATTTCCATGCAAAGCGCCAAAGGAGCAAAGACGAAAAGTATCACACGTATATTTTCCTTTTGATTGTTTTTTAGATGACTGATAGCCGAAGACTGACGTCTTTATAAACGTCTCTTTTTCCTTTTAAAAGTTGAAAACAAAAACCCTTTTGCAGATTTGCAAAAGGGTTTTTCATTAAATTATTTAGAGTAGAGAAAACGTCTCTTTTTCCTTTTATATTTTTAATTTTTCATTCATCTAAAAAACTTCTGTTATCCTTTTAACACTACTTCGCCAGCAAGCCTTCCAGCACCTGCACCAGTTGTTCGCCGCGCAGGTCTTTGGCAATGATCTTTCCATTAGGATCAATCAAAAAGTTTTGCGGAATACTTTGCACACGGTACAAAGCGGCGGCTGCATTGTTCCAGAACTGCAGGTCGCTTACCTGTGTCCAGGCCAGCTTATCGTCTTTAACAGCTTTCAGCCAGGCATCTTTCTGGCGGTCTAGCGATACGCCTAATATAGTGAAGTTCCTGTCTTTATACTTGTTGTAAGCGGCTACCAGGTTGGGGTTTTCTGTACGGCAGGGACCGCACCAGCTGGCCCAGAAATCAACCAGCACATACTGACCTTTGAATGAAGAAAGTGAAATTGGTTTTTCATCCGCATCGTTTTGCACAAAATCAATTGCATCGGTACCCACAGCGCCTACTTTATTGTAGGTAATAAATTCAGCAAGGCTTTTACCGATCTGCGAGTTGCGCACCGTATCCGCAAGTGAATTAAAACGTTTTTCCATCAGCAGTGGATCTTCTTTTATCTGCGCCGTTACAAACAATAAAAATGGCGATACAAAAGATGCCCGTTTGCTTTCTATAAATCGTCCCACTTCGGTTTGTATCACAGCCGCCATCGAATCGTACTGCACCATCAGCTGGTTGTATCTGGCTTCGTTCTCTGTTTTGTTGATAAGGGCTGCCAGTCCGCTCAGTTCGCCAATCATGGGGTCAAAGGTTTTGCGGAAAACCTCGAAATCATCATGCGATTGTGAGCCGCTAATTTTCAGGTTTTTGATGCTGGCTTTGTTGGCGTTGATTTTAATGGCTGCATTTTCTACATAAATATGCTGCGGTTGTGCGTTGCCAATTTTTATGAAATACAGCCCCGGCTCGGCCACCTCTCCCGTTACCGAGAATGTGCCGCCTTTCACGGCGCTTTTACCAATCACTACATTCTCGTCTTGCGAGGAGCTGATGATCACGGGCGAACCATCGGCAAAACCCACCACATTACCGTTAATGGTAAATCCTGCCTGCGCAAAAGAAAGCAGTGGCAGTATAAAAAAAAGTAGAATTAAACGTTTCATGTTATTTAGATTGATGAC
>CBDTUH010000370.1:0-3314 GCA_965363375.1 uncultured bacterium | reverse complement strand
TTTAACTGGCATCTTAAATAGACATTTAAATGCGGTGAAACAATATTGTTAAGGTTGCAAATGTAAGCAACAGGCTCAAAAAATACAACACCAAAAATGTAAAGTTTTTGTTACGGTACCAAAATTTTGTTTGCTGCTGAGCTTATAAAACGTCTGTTTTTCCTTTTAACCCATTCAAAAAGCAAACTTCCGTCATATTTTCTTCAGCCCAAAATCAGGTTGGGGGCAACCTCATGTCACACAATAGCGGGCCAGGCCGCGGTAGTTTTGCACTATCAACGTTCCACAAAAAAAGTTTTATGAAACCACTGATACTGATATTTACTTTACTCACCGCGCTTTCCTCTTTTAAGCCGGCGGATAGAGTAGCTGTTTGGGCTGTTGGTAAAGAAAGCCGCATTTCCATTGTCGGTTCTTCTAACGTTAACACTTTTGCCTTTGATGTAAAACAGTACAGCGGCCGCGATACGCTGGTGGCCCTGCCCGGCGGCAAAGCCGGCCTGCATTTCCGCCGTGGTATTCTGCGCTTGCCGGTAGCCGATTTTAAGAACGGCAACCCCATGCTTACCCGCGATTTTCGCAAAATGATAAAAGCCGGCAGCCACCCCAATATTATTATGAACTTTCGCAGCCTGGCCGCCATGCCGCAGGAAGGGGCACAGGCACAGCGCATTATGGCCGAAGTAGAGATTATTCTGGCCGGTAAAAGCAAGATCTTCCAGTTTCCTATATTGGCCAGCCGCAGCGGCAATACCATACAGGTAAAAGGTAAAGAGCAGGTAGCTTTTACCGATTTTGGCCTGCAGGCGCCCGATAAGGTGATGGGATTTATAACTGTACGAAACGAGCTGGACGTAAAATTTGAGCTGGCGCTGAAAGTAGTGAGCTAAAACCTTTTCTTTTTCTTTTCATAAACATAGGTGTGTAAAAAAAATGCTGACCCCGTGAGGCCAGCATTTTTGATTGTATAAGTTTAAAAAGAAAAAGAGACGTTTAGTTAGTTTTCAGTTTTTAGTTTTCAGTTGAGAACAGCCGAAAAACTTAAAAGGAAAAGAGACGTTTTTGTCTATCCTGTCAACTGTCCTCTGTCAACTATCTTTTCCCCATCATGCCCGGCATCATGCGGCCCATGGGCATTTTGTTCATCTGCTTCATCATTTCGCGCATCTGCTCAAACTGCTTCATAAAGGCATTTACTTCCGAAATATCTTTTCCACTGCCTTTGGCAATTCTTTTTCTGCGGTTACCGTCAATTTCATCGGGGTTGCCACGCTCAAACGGCGTCATGGAGTTAATAATAGCTTCAATACCTTTGAACGCATCGTCGCTAATGTCAATGTCCTTTATGGCTTTGCCCACACCGGGAATCATGGCCATCAAATCCTTCAGGTTACCCATTTTTTTGATCTGCTCCAGCTGCTGCTTAAAGTCGGCAAAGTCAAACTGGTTTTTGCGTATCTTTTTTTCCAGCTTTTTGGCCTGCTCTTCGTCAAACTGGGCCTGCGCTTTTTCTACCAGTGTGGTAATGTCACCCATGCCTAATATCCGCTGCGCCATCCTTTCCGGATAAAACACATCCAGCGTATCCAGCTTTTCGCCGCTGGAGATGAATTTGATGGGTTTGGTAACCGTGTATTTAATAGAAAGGGCCGCACCACCGCGGGTATCACCATCCAGTTTGGTCAGTACCACACCCGAAAAATCGAGCCGGTCGTTAAAGGCTTTGGCGGTGTTTACGGCATCCTGGCCGGTCATGCTGTCCACCACAAACAGGATCTCCTGCGGGTTTACGGCATTCTTAATATTCGCCACCTCGGTCATCATCGCCTCGTCAATAGCCAAACGGCCGGCCGTATCGATAATCACCACGTTTTTGTTTTTGCTGCGGGCTTCCTTAATGGCATTTTGCGCAATTTCTACCGGGTTTTTATTTTCGGCTTCAATGTGCACATCCACACCAATCTGCTCACCCAACACGCGCAACTGCTCCATGGCCGCCGGGCGGTACACGTCGGCCGCTACCAGCATTGGCGACAGCTTTTTTTGCTTTTTAAGATAATTGGCCAGCTTGCCCGAAAAGGTGGTTTTACCCGAACCTTGCAAACCGGCAATGAGGATTACAGCCGGAGCGCCTTTGGCGTTAAATTCGGCCACATCGCCACCCATCAGGCTTACCAGTTCGTCTTTTACAATTTTAACCATCAACTGGCTGGGAGAGATGGCGTTGATTACCTTTTCGCCGGCGGCTTTGTCTTTAACAGTATCGGTAAAGTCTTTGGCAATTTTATAGTTTACATCGGCATCTACCAGCGCGCGGCGAATTTCCTTTACGGTGGCAGCAATGTTCAGTTCTGTAATGCGGGCTTCGCCTTTAATATTTTTAAAGGCACCTTCGAGCCGTTCCTGTAATGATTCAAACATATATCGCGGATTTAGGGATTCAGAATGGATTTTTTGCTGAAAAGAAAAACGTCTGTTTTTCCTTTTAAAGATTTTGGCGGCCCGCCACAAACCTTTTGGTCTGCAGGCTTTCAGTTCCAAAATTCAGCAGCAATCCTACTTCTAAATCAAATATTTTTAAATAATTTATAATCTGGCTATAAGAACTTTTGTCTACTTCTTTTATTGCTTTGATGTCTATCAGGATCTGTTCTTCCACCACTAAATCTAACCATTTCTGACCGACCAGCCGCCCGTTGTAATGAATGGCCCTTTCCGTACCGGCGGCAAATTTAAGGCCTGCCGCTTCCAACTCTATCATCAGGCTTTTCTGGTATACCATTTCCGGAAAGCCACTTCCGAAGTGGCTGTGTATTTTTAGCGCACTTCTGATAATCTTGTCTGTTATTTCGCTGTACCTCAAATGGCTGTAATCCATAAACCCTACACCTTCATTTTTAATGTCACTCCAAAGCACCATCAGCGCCTTTGAACATAAGCATTTCCGCAATCCTGCCTTTATAAAAACCTGAAATAAACAATAAAAAAGAGTGAACGATAAACGTTCACTCTAAAAAGTTTTGCAAAAATAAGGATGTGATGAATGAAAGTAGAATAATTACAATGCAATACTGTTTTTAATTTCCTAAATAAGAGCGCAGCAGGTCGCATTTTTGCGAGGTGCGCAGCTTGGTGATGGCTTTGTCTTTAATCTGGCGTACCCTTTCGCGAGTCAGGTTAAAGCGCTCACCGATATCTTCCAGGCTCAGCGGATGGTCCACCCCGATGCCGAAAAAGTAGCATACCACTTCTTTCTGGCGGTCGGTAAGGGTTTGCAGCGAGCGGTCGATTTCAATTTTCAAAGACACAGTGTG
>CBDTUH010000369.1:0-3318 GCA_965363375.1 uncultured bacterium | reverse complement strand
GCTTTGTCAAAAGGAAGGCACTCGGGCAGGTCGTTGTACTTGCTTCTGCCGTACAGCATCGAAAAAATAAAGAGCGACAGCACAGCGCCCGTGGCTATGATAACCCGTTTTTCAAACTTGTCTAATACCATTTTCATTAAAATTTTTTAGGCTCTTGCCAGCATGAGGAAATAGATGCCATACCAGATGATGAGTCCGAGAATGACGAGTAGCACAAAAAAGGCAATAGCGCCTTTGGGTTTGAAGTTGCGGTCGAACTCCGCTTCGTTAAATGTAGCCGGGTCCGTTCTGGGGGTTTTCGTTACTTCCATGTGTTTGTGGGATTGAATATTTGAGGACAAATGTATCGGCAATAGGCAGCGGCAAAGCTGATGTATGCTTTTGCCAAACATGATTTACATCAGCTTTTGAAATGGGTAAAAGGGAAAAGAGACTTTTTTGATTTACGATGTACGATTTGGGGATTTACGATTTAAAGAATAAAAGGAAAAAGAGATGTTTTTTGGTAACCGGCTTTGATACTATCATTTGGCGCCGCTTGCGTCGCACACTTGTACGTTCTTACCGCTATTGAGCAAAAGAAAAAAGATAGGTTTGACCAGTGAACGAAATCAGCCAATACCACCATTACCACTCCACAAAAGGAGATGGAGACGTTTTTTGATGAGGCGATTGCTGCAGTCCCAACGGAGCGTCGCAACATAAGACGTATCAAGGTACAAATGCCGGTAATCTAATATTTAAAAGGAAAAAGAGACGTTTCTTCCAACATCACCTACCCGACGATTACTTTCAATTCTGCTTTTATAAAAGGAAAAAGAGACGTTTGCCTTTGCTGTCATCTGTCCGCTGTCATCTAACCTCCCTCCTTATCTTTGCCACTTACAAATCTGCGCATGACCGAATATTTTAAAATAGGAAAGCTGGTAAGTGCTTTTGGCTTAAAAGGCGAGCTGATATTGAAACACAACCTGGGTAAAAAAACATCGCTAAAAGGGCTGCAGGCCATTTTTGTGGAAGAACGCAAAGAAAGTTTTTTGCCCTGGTTTATAGAAAGCGCCAAAATAAAAAGCGAGGACGAAGTGTACCTGAAGCTGGCCGATGTGAACGTGCGCGAAGCCGCTATTAAGCTGACGCAAAAAGAAGTGTGGATACCCGAAGAAGATTTTAAAAAGTTCTCGGCCAAATCATCACCCATCAACCTGCTGGGTTACGATGTGGTAGAAGCGGAAAAAGTGCTGGGTAAAATTCTGGAAGTGATAGAGCAGCCGCACCAGCTGCTGTGCCGTATTGATATAGAAGGAAAGGAAGTGCTGATTCCGCTGAACGAAGACACCATCCGTAAAATAGATAAAAAGGCCCGCCGGGTAATTGTAGAACTGCCGGAGGGCCTGCTCGAAATTTATTTGTAGGCCCCCTGTCCCCCTAAAGGGGGCACTTAGGCCAGGAATGTTTTTTTATACAAATCAGTTATTTAATTGCCAAACGTCTTCTTTTCCTTTTGTGAATGGTCAATGGTCAATTGTGAATGGAGCAAGCGAAACACAAAACGTCTCTTTTTCCTTTTAATTTGAACATTGAAAAGTGAGATTAAAGCATTGAACAGTCTCTAGTTCCTCATTCATCAGTTCCTTGGCCCTTGTTCAAAATTCAAAAACGTCTCTTTTTCCTTTTAAGCGCCGGCCGCCTGCAATTGCCGCGTGGTAAACAGCACCGGGAACTTGTCGGTAGCAATACCAAGCTCGTGTATGGCATTGCGGGCCTGAATCATGTGGCGCTGCTCGTGCGCTACCAGAAATCTAAAAGTATCGCCCAGCTTCAGCTTTATCAGTTTGCTTAAGGTAATGGGGATTCGTATATCGTTCAGGTTGCGTTCGCGGGCGCGGTCCAGCAATTGCCACAACTGGCGCTGCTGTTCTAAAAACTCTTTGATAACGCTTTCGGAGTTCAGGGCCGCGGGCGGCACATAACCTTTGGGGGCTTTCATTTTATTTTTAACCTCGTACACCGTTTTAGGCATCATCATATTGGTAAAGTAGCCGCCCATGCGGCCGGTGTTGAACCAGGCGGCTTTTCCGCCGGTGTTGATGCTGATGGCTTTTTCAATAGCGGGCAAATAGTAGCGGCCGTACATGTTCAGGTGCTCCAGCGCCTGTATGGCCGTCCAGCGGCCTTCGGTCAATGGGTAAGCCAGCTTTACCTTGTCCATGTCTTTCATTTGTTCGGCAGCTGCCATCAGCTGTTTCACATCTGCCTGCAGGCTATCAATCAGTTCGTCAGACTTAAATTTTTTCATTGTGCTTTATTTTTCTCAAAACTATTTAGGGTACAACTGCAAAATCTTTGCCTGCACCAATATTTACGAAATAGGAACCGAATTCAGCAGTTTGCTGAAGGTGGCCGCATCCATACCTACATATTGTGCCAGGTACTTGTGCGGGATGATCTGCAACAGGTGCGGACTGCGTTTTAGAAGGGCTTTAAATTTTTCTTCGGCCGTGTAGCACTGTATGTCTATCTGCCGCTGCAGCACGCCTTTCAGCGCCAGGGCCGTGGCTTTCAGCACCATCGATTGTATCAGCGGATATTGCTGCATCAGCGCGCTAAACTGCGTGTAGGTGGTGCGTAAAAAGGTGCTGGCCGTTAGTGTTTCAAAAAAGTAAAGCGAGGGCGTTTGGGTTAAAAAAGAATCGGCCACGCCGGAAAAGGAAGGCGGGTATGTAAAAACAATTGTGGTTTCTTTGCCGCTGTCTTCCACATAATACGATCGCTGCACGCCATCTATTACAAAGTAAAGATGCCGCTCGGTGTCGCCGGCGGCCGTTAACACCGTTTTGCGCTTGCAGCTAAAGGGTTGCCAGATGGTTACAAACGCTTCCCATTCCCTTTCGGGCAGCGGCAATATGGCATCGGTAAAAGCTTTTAATAACAGCGTTTGCAAGCCTGTAAGTTATAACTTAAAAGTAAGTTTTCCGGCCGAAATAAACGCGGTGAAATGCGTAATTTTAACCGCTTGACCGCATCTGTAAAACATATTGCCCATTTTGACCTCGATGCGTTTTTTGTGTCGGTGGAGCTGCTGAAAAATCCGGCGCTTAAAGGCAAGCCCCTGATTGTGGGTGGCGATGGGCAGCGCGGCATTGTGGCCGCCTGCAGCTACGAGGCGCGCAAGTTTGGCATTCAAAGCGCCATGCCTTCGCTCACGGCCAAGCGCTTGTGCCCGCACGCTATTTTCATCCGCGGCAGCCACAGCGAGTACAGCTATTACTCGCGCATGGTTACCCAGATTATTGCCGACCGCGTGCCGCTTTTTGAAAA
>CBDTUH010000368.1:0-3342 GCA_965363375.1 uncultured bacterium | reverse complement strand
AAAAGCATAAAAGTCTAAAGTAACATTAATAGTACCGGTTGAAGGATCGTAGTTGGTGGCAGGTGCAGCAGCAATAAAGCTGTTGGTCACATTGCCAATAACAGGAGAAGTAACCAGGCCAATATTGGTGGTACCGCAGTCGCCAGTTGCTGAATATTGCGTTAGCTTGAATTCGCGGTTAAAATTCCAGCCTTCAGGATAAGCATTGCTGAAATCCAGTACACCTTCCTGGCCTGTAAGTGTAATATCATCTATTACATAAATCTGGGCGAGTTCGGAATTGCCGCAATTGGTAGTTTTGCCAACCACCATTACACGAAAGCGGGTGCCAACAGTTAAAGAAGGGCTAACGTTAATGACAACTTCATTAGCACCAGCACCAATGGTTACAAAGTTGCTTTCGCCTAAGATATTACTTCCGGTAGGCAGGTTGTCTGAAGTGTAGTTAGAAGGAACCAGAAACACCTTTAATGCTGAAGGGCATTTAAAAGTAGCTTCATAATCATCACATTCAAGGGCTCTTGATTCGTCGTCAAATGCAAATGCATTAAAACGCATGGTCATAGTAGAAACCAAACTGTTATAACGGCCTGCGCCCGATAAGCCAATGAAGTTTCCTGCAGAAGGAGTATTAATGTAAATGGGTGGCGTAACAATACCTGTATCCAGGCTGCAGCCTTTCAGTGGGTTGTTATACATGCCGATCTTCACATCCCGGTTAATTATATAACCTTCCGGAAAAGCATCATTAAAGTCTTCATTTTGGGCAAAGCCAAAATAGCCTGCAGCTATGAATGCTGCGGAGAGTAAAAGTTTTTTCATGTTACGATAGTTTAAAAGGTATGATGAGGTATTTCATCCGTTGTTGTTAAACGGTGATTCATGGCTGGAATACGCGGAAATAAATAGGATACCCGGAACAGAGTTTACTAGATTAAGGGATTATATGGAGCTTTTGGGAGGATATTAGGATTACAAACAGATATGGTTACATTGTATACCATACAATGAACTTTACATGAACAAAGGAAAATCAAGAAGGATTGGTGTAGATAGGTCTTTCGGGGAAGGAATTACGGATTGATGATTAGAACTTGACAAAAGTAATACCAATTTTAACTTTTTCAAATTATTTTGAAGAAATATTTATAAACATAAAAAGAGAGGGCGCAATGCTCTCTCTTTTTATGTAATAACACTTATTGCTTATTCACAATTACCTTTTCGGCAACTTGCACGCCGCTTTGCACGTCCACAATGCGCAGTGTATACACCCCGGGTGCCAGGTCGGTAACTTGTAAATTATTGGCTACATTTTTCCATTGTTTTAAAGTACGTCCTGACACATCGCTTACATATACGTTCTTCAGTGATGATACATTATCAAAAGCAATGTTGAAACTGCCGTTGCTGCTTGGGTTCGGGTAAATAATGGTTCTGCCGGTCTGCAAGTTTCCTTTTACGGCCCTGATTTCGCTATACTTAGATTTTCCATCTATATCTACCTGCTGCAGGCGGTATTGGGTAATGCCGCTAAATGTATTGACATCGGTATGCCCATAACTTAATTTGGAGGTGCTGTTGCCATATTCTGCCTTGGTAGTCACAAAGGCCAGGTTTTTCCATCCCGCGCCTGTGTTGCGCTGCACTTGGAAACCGGTGTTATTTTCCTCCATTGCTGTTTCCCAGTTCAGCAGAACATTATTGTTTTGACGTGTAGCGGTAAACAAGCTGAAATCAACAGGCAGTATGGTACATTCTGTAGTTGGCACCACTTCTACCAACCGCATCGAGCCTGCACCTTGCTGGTTTATTATAATCAGCAGGTCGCGGCCGGCATACTCGGCAGCAACAGTACCGGTGATGGTTGTAGTTGATTCCGCCGCAATGGCCAGTGACGTTGTATTACGGATGCGGACATCATCATCATCCAGTTCGCCATTGTCATTCATATCTACATAAATCCGGTAATTGCCCTCAAAGGCTGTTGGCGATGTATTTTCAATTGGGATAGTATATTGAAGTGTATTACAATTTATCAGGCCACCAACGTTTAAAGATGCATACTGAATGTTGCAGGTAGCGCAATGAACGGTTTGTGCCCGTGCCGCCTGGCTCGACCAAACATCAGCCACTACGCTGAAAGGTTCGCCGCAGGCAACCGGCACGGTTAACTGAACACCTTTTAAAGTGATGCGGGCAGAACCATCTGTATTAACCACCTTTTCAATAGAGCCCACAGTAGTTATGGGCACTGTAGGGTCGGGTACATAGGTAGCAGTCAAAGTTGGGGCGAGTCCATTGTTATCAATGGCAATGGTAGCAAAGGCGGCTGCAAGGTCTGCAGCTACCGGAGGCTTTTTCACTGTATTCTCTCCGTTTACGCATTGAAAATAGTCAGGGTAATCAGGTTGCAGCCATACATGGATAAAAATGAACTTGTTGCCGTTATTATTCTCAATGGTAAAGCTAATGTCAATGGTAGTATTACATCCTTCCGATCCGGAACTTGAAACATCTCTTTCATTGGTGACCTCTATGTCATAGATGGAACATTGGGCCTGTGCCAGTTGCAAACTACCCGTCAAAAAAAGGACTAACAGGAGGGGTAAAAATCTTTTCATTTCGGAGCTTTTAGATTAGCATACAAAAACTGGTGTCATGGCGGCACAGAAATAAACGCTGAAATGGTTGAAAGGCACAGATACCCTTCAAAGCATTTAAACTTTAGTTTTTTACAGGAAATAACGGTAAAACAAAAGCAAACTACACACGGTCAGAAGCCACAATCAGCTTCATGGGGGCAGGATTAAAAGAAGTTGTTTTCAGAGAAGTAAAATCAATGAGAAAGCATAAAAAATTTATGCCATGCCCGGGGTGATTGAGGTTTTATATACTGAAACGGAAATAAATTTGGAAATAACGGGCATTTGTGCATTTCCATCTACATTATTCAAAGTTTATTGCTCACCTCGTGTGTGGTACACTCCTGCACCAGTTTCAAGGCCTTTTTAAATTGCTCTTCCGGCGTCAGGCGGGTATTGTCCAGCACTATTGCATCATCTGCTTTGCGCAGCGGGCTTATCTCCCGGTTAGAATCAATATAGTCGCGCATCTCCAGGTTGTCTTTCACCTCTTCAATGGTGATGTTCGGATTCTTTTCATACATTTCCTTAAAGCGGCGCTCTACCCTCACGGCATTATCGGCGGTCATAAATATCTTTAGTTCCGCATCGGGGAAAACCACGGTGCCAATGTCGCGCCCATCCATTACAATACCCCTTTTGCTGCCCATCTTTTGCTGCTGGGCGACGGCAAAGGCACGCACCTCTTTTATGGCAG
>CBDTUH010000367.1:0-3369 GCA_965363375.1 uncultured bacterium | reverse complement strand
CGACCCTGCCCGCAAGTTGATTGGCGACGACGAGCACGGCTGGACCGAAGACGGCGTGTTTAACTTTGAAGGCGGTTGCTATGCCAAGCTCATAGGACTTACCGAAGAAAAAGAACCGCAGATATTTAATGCCATCCGCCACGGCGCACTGGTAGAGAACACGATGTTTTTCCCCGGCACCAACAAAATAGACTTTGAAGAATGTACCATTACCGAAAACACGCGCGTATCTTACCCGCTGCACTACATCAGTAATGCCTTAGAGCCATCTGTTGGCCACACGCCGGAAAACATTTTCTTTTTAACCTGCGATGCATTTGGCGTGCTGCCTCCTATCTCAAAATTGACCAAAGGACAGGCCATGTACCAGTTCATCAGCGGTTACACGGCTAAAGTAGCCGGTACCGAGGCGGGCGTAACCGAGCCCAAACCTACCTTCAGTGCTTGTTTTGGTGCACCCTTTTTACCCTTGCACCCGGGCAAATATGCGCAGATGCTGGGCGAAAAAATGGAGAAGCACCATGTAAACGTATGGCTGATCAACACCGGCTGGACCGGCGGCCCCTACGGCGAAGGCCATCGCATGAAGCTGCAATACACCCGCGCCATGATCACTGCGGCGCTGGAGGGCAAGCTGCATGAGGTGGAAACCGAAGACGATCCGGTGTTTGGCTTTGCTATTCCTAAAGAAGTACCGGGCGTGCCTACCGAGGTGCTGGACCCGCGCAACACCTGGGCCAACAAAGAAGCCTACGACGAAAAAGCAAAATATCTGGCAGGTTTATTTGTAAAGAACTTTGAAAAGTATGCCGACGGCGTGTCCGAAGAAATAAGGTCCGCTGCTCCCAAACCTTAAATTTGCTTTACTTAACAATTTTTAAACTCCGGCTATGGCCGGAGTTTTTTATTTTTAATAACAAAGGAGCTTTCAACCCAGCATACTTTTCACCATCCAATAAGCGTTTTAAAACCGTATGATGAGCCTACTACCCCTCTACGCCTTTTTGTACTTTCTGCTTTCATTTTCGGGTGTGCCGAAGGCCACTGCGCCCGTGGCAGAAAACAAAGCTTTGGTAACCGCCACCGCCTGGACCAAAGAAAAAAAAGAAACCGAAGAATTTATACCCTGGACCGTGGAGCGGCTGCTTACCTGGGAAGACTTTAAAAGCCCGCCCCGCACCGGCACCGATGCCGTGGCCAGCACCAGCACCACGCTGGGCCTCAACTATATGCTGAAAGGGGGCCAGCTTGAGTACGAGATTACCTGCAACTTCAGTAAAAAGCGCTCGTGGGGGTTGGTAAAAACTGATTATATACTGGCGCACGAGCAGGCGCATTTTGATATTACAGAATTGTTTGCCCGCAAGCTGCACCAGCAACTGATGGCTTACACGCCTAACCGCAAAACCTTTCAGAAAGACATTAATACCATTTACGAAAACGTGGTAAAATCGAAAGAAGCGTTTCAAAAACTATACGACGGCGAAACCGACCACAGCCGCCGCCGCGTGCGCCAGGAAGAATGGCTGGTACGCATAGATGATATGCTTTTTGAAACTGAAGCACTGGCGAATTATCCTTAGTGAAGTTGACAGAGGATAGATGACAGGTGACAGCAACGTTGATCGTTGGCCGAAATGAAGATGAAAGATGGCTGCCAAGTACAAACGTCTGATTTTCCTTTTAAACTTATATACATTTTCAATTTTGCATTATTGCAAAACGTCTCTTTTTCCTTTTAAAGTTTTTCAGATAAAAAATGCCCGGAATTCACCGGGCATTTTTAATAGTATTCTATAAATACAGCAACAACTTTATTTACTGGTCTAAAAAGCCAAGAGTCAAAACGTCTCTTTTTCCTTTTGAAGAAAAAGCAGCTTTTATCTCACCTCTCACATTTCACATTCTGCAAAACGTCTCTTTTTCCTTTTAAATTTTCCCGGCTATTTAGGCTGATGACTGAAAACTGAAGTCTGACGACTTCTTAAAATAAGCCATACAACTGCGCATCTATACTGCTAATGATTTTACCCAGGTGTTCTTCGTTTTCGCCAAACTTGTTTTCATCTACATTAATCACCAGCAGCGAACCTTCCTTGTAATTATCGATCCATTTGTTGTAATACTCGTTCAGGCGTTTTAAGTAATCCAGTCGAATGTTCTCCTCGTACTCGCGGCCGCGTTTTTGTATCTGCCCTACCAGCGTGGGCACAGAAGCCTGTAAATAAATCAACAGATCGGGTGGCTGCACCATGCTTTTCAGGGTTTCGAAAAAGCCATAGTAGTTTTCAAAATCGCGCTTGGTCATCAGCCCCATTTCGTGCAGGTTGGGCGCAAAAATGTTGGCGTCTTCGTATATGGTGCGGTCCTGAATGATGGTTTCCGTACCGCGGTGTATTTCGAGCAATTGATTCAAGCGGCTGTTGAGAAAATAGATTTGCAGCTGAAAGCTCCAGCGCGGCATGTCTTCGTAAAAATCGTTGAGGTACGGGTTGTGGTCCACATCTTCAAACTGCGGAATCCATTTGTAATGTTTGCTCAACAGTTCGGTCAGCGTGGTTTTTCCTGCACCAATATTGCCGGCAATGGCGATGTGTTTGGGCTTTTTCGATTTTGGCATATATACCTGTGTCTACAAGCGTTTATTAAGAATCTTTAAAAATAGTGTTTTAGTTTTTGCGCAGCAACCTCTTTACAAATAATTGAGGCCAACCAGGCGGCGGGCTTCCTGTATGGTTTGCTGTGCGCTGATGCGGGCACGCTCGGCGCCTTCGTCAATCACCTTTTTCAGGTAGCTTTCGTTGGCACGGATGTCCACTGCTTTTTGGCGGATGGGCGCTATAAATTTCACCATATCTTCTGCCAGCGCTTTTTTCATATCGCCATAGCGGATGCCGGCGTTATTATAATCGTCGTTAAATTTTTTAATGGTGCTTTCATCGCTCACCAGGCCCATCAGCGCAAAAATATTTTGTATATAATCGGGCATGGGTGTATTGGGCTCGGCAGGGCCAGCATCGGTTTTGGCTTTCATTACTTTTTTGCGGATCACGTCATCGCTGTCGGCTAAATAAAGCGTAGCCATCTGGTTTTCGCTTTTGCTCATTTTGCCGGCACCATTCAGGCTGGGAACTTTTAATAATTCGGCACCAAAGTTAAATGCCTGTGGTTCGGGAAAAAGCTCGCCGTAGCGGTGGTTAAAGCGCTGGGCAAAGTTGCGCGTCATTTCCAGGTGCTGCTCCTGGTCTTTACCTACGGGCACGTACATGGCGCGGTGAATAATGATATCGGCCGCCATCAGCACAGGGTACGTAAGCAAACCGGCATTAACGTTATCGGGCTGCAGGCGCACCTTGTCTTTAAAGGTGG
>CBDTUH010000366.1:0-3374 GCA_965363375.1 uncultured bacterium | reverse complement strand
ACAACGGTCACGAGCCACTGCCCATGTTGGAGTTTGCCACCGCCGCGGCTTTTGGCAAGCTGCAGGAGGTAGGCGATGCTACCGACCAGGAAGCATTTGATATTAGAAAAACAGCAAAAGAAGCAAGCGAACAATAAAGAAAAAAAGAAACTTATGTTATTAAACAGACAAACGTACACCGCCGCCAAAAGGCATCCTGAAAAAGTGCTTCAGTTTGGCGAAGGAAATTTTTTAAGAGCCTTTGTAGACTGGATGTTTCATGAACTGAACAAGAGCGGAAAGTTTGAGGGCAGCATTGTGGTGGTGCAGCCTATTGAGCGGGGCATGGTACAAATGCTGAACGACCAGGATGGATTGTACACGCTTTACCTGCGCGGACTGAAGAATGGAAAAGCCGAAAGTACACACGAAACCATAGATGTTATCAGTCGTGGCATTGACCCTTATGCTGATTTAAGCGCCTATTTGCAAACTGCTGAAAATCCTGAAATGCGCTACATCATCAGCAACACCACTGAGGCCGGCATAACCTATAATGAAACGGATACGCTGAACGATACCCCGCCCGCTTCTTTTCCCGGCAAGCTAACGGTGTGGCTGCACCATCGTTTCAAAATGTTCAATGGCGATGCATCAAAAGGTGTGCACATTATTCCCTGCGAGCTGATTGAAAAAAATGCAGACAAGCTAAAAATCATTATTCTGCAACTAGCCGAAAAATGGACATTGGGTGATGACTTCGTGAACTGGCTGCACACCGCCTGCACCTTCAGCAATACTCTGGTGGACCGCATTGTGCCTGGCTATCCCAAAGAGCGCATGGCAGAAATCACCGAAGAACTGTGTTATGAAGACAAACAGGTAGTAGAAGGCGAGCATTTTCACCTGTGGGTGATAGAAGCGCCCGAAAGCCTGCAGCAGGAACTGCCGTTCCCATCCATTGGGCTGGATGTAAAGTATATAAAAGACCTGACGCCTTACCGCACCCGCAAAGTGCGCATCCTGAACGGCGCGCATACAGCACTGGTACCGGTGGCTTATTTGTATGGCATAGACACTGTGCGTGAAGCGGTGGAGCATGAAGTAGTAGGCAAGTTCATCCGCGAAGAAATTTTTGAAGAAATCATTCCAACACTCGACCTGCCGAAAGAAGAACTGGAACAATTTGCGGCCGAAGTAATTGACCGTTTCCGCAATCCTTACATCCGCCACCTGCTCATGAGCATTTCGCTTAATTCATTCTCTAAATTTGAAACGCGGGTGCTGCCATCAATCATTGAATACAAGAACCGCAAAGGTGAAATACCAACACGGCTGGCGTTTTCGCTGGCAGCAACAATTGCTTTTTACAAAGGCAAGCGCGGCGACGAAAGCATTGCCCTGAATGATGATGCGCATGTGCTGGAACTGATGCAGGCCGTGTGGAGCAAAGCGGATGGAAGTGATGCTTCTTTGAAAAATCTGGTGCGCGAAGTACTGGCTTATGACCGCGTGTGGAAACAGGATTTAAATGATGTGGAAGGGCTTTCAGAAGCTGTGGCAAGCCACCTGATTACCATCGAAAAAGTAGGCATGCATCAGGCGGTAGCAGAACTGACAAGATAAACAAACATAACAACAACAAACAAAAAAGGAGTGTCGAAAGATGCTCCTTTTGTTTTTGCAAGAGAGAGCAAAGCAATTGCAAAATGTCTTTTGCTTTTACAATTTTTTCTATTGAAAGTTAAAAGGGATTTGAAGCGTTTTGGAAAACCCTTCAAAACCCTTTTAAAACGTCCTAACTAAAAGACATTATTTCACGTCTCACGTTTGGCGTCTCATAACTTCACCTTCACCACCAGCTTTTTGATGGGGCCTTCGCCAATTTGCGGCGCATGCACATCTTCGGGCCAGTAGATAACAAACTGACCTGCCTGCAGCGTAAAATACGTTTCAGGTTTGTCGCTAAAAAAAGTTACATCTTTTTCTACATCGTATTCACCAATGGGCGAGGTTACGCGTTCTCTGGCTGTCCAGCCCTGCTGCTCTTTTCCTACGGGACACACCTGAATGTCAATCCAGTTGTTGTGCGCTTCAAACTTCGCCGTGTCTCTTGTGTACCCATCTTTTTTAGAAACCGATGCATGTAATTCTTTGCCGTCAATTTCATATTTGCCTATTTCAAGCATTTCTAAATTCTGGCTTTTTATCCATTCAAAAGCTTTGGCAAAACGCGGATGCAACGATTCATATCTGTCGGAGTTGGATAAAGAATCTAAAATCATTTTGTATCAGATTTAGTTGAATATTTGTTTTATAAATTTTAAAATCGAGAGATTCAATTTTAAAAGGAATTTTAAACGTTTATCCAAAAAGTAAAAAATCCGCGTGATTTCAGCGCGGATTTTTATTTTCAAAAACGTTTCATTTTCCTTTTAAAGTTTAACGTTGCACACGGCCCGAAGCATCGCCTTTCATCAGGTCAAGCACTTCTTTGCGGGTGGCGTGGTTCAGGTCGCCGGGGATGGTATGCTTCAATGCTGAAGCGGCCACGCCAAATTCGGCGGCTTCGTTCATCGGCATGCCAGTTACCAATCCGTAAATAAAGCCGGAAGCAAACGAGTCGCCACTGCCCACGCGGTCCACAATGCGCACTTCGTACTGGCGGGTATGGTAAAATTCATTACCATCGTATACCAATGCACTCCAGCCATTGTCAGATGCGCTGTGGCTTTCGCGCAGGGTAGAGGCAATGTATTTAAAGCCAAACTTTTCTTTCATTTTCTGGAAGATGCTTTTATAACCTTCCAGGTTCAGTTCACCTTTAGTGATGTCGGTACCTTCGGGTTTAAAGCCCAGTGTGGTTTCAGCGTCTTCTTCATTACCAATGCACACATCCACGTACTGGCACAGACGTGTCATTACCTCGCGCGCTTTTTCTTTGCTCCACAACTTTTTGCGGTAGTTCAGGTCAATGCTGGTGGTGATGCCTTTGGCTTTGGCGGCTTTCAGCGCTGCCTCGGCAAGTGCAGCGGCGTTGTCGCTCAGTGCGGGCGTGATGCCAGTGGTATGAAACCAATCTGCGCCATCAAATATTTTATCCCAGTCAAACTCGCTGGCATCCACATCCGCAATAGAAGCACCGGCACGGTCGTACACCACCTGCGAGGCGCGCATGGAAGCACCGGTTTCCAGGAAATAAATACCCAGCCTCTCGCCCCCGCGGGCAATGTATTGGGTATCTACGCCATAGCGGCGCAGGTGGTTGATAGCTGATTGGCCAATGGGATTGTCGGGAACTTTGGTGACAAAAACACCCTGTTCACCATAATTGCAGATAGCGGCAGAAACGTTGGCTTCGCCACCGCCATAGGTTACATCAAAAGAATCGGCTT
>CBDTUH010000365.1:0-3377 GCA_965363375.1 uncultured bacterium | reverse complement strand
ATGTGCGCGGCGGCTCTTACGATGAGAACCTGATTTATGTAAACGACTTTGAAATTTTCAGGCCTTACTTGGTGCGCAGCGGCCAGCAGGAAGGCTTGAGTTTTATCAATCCCGCCATGGTGCGCCACATCAATTTTTACAACGGCGGCTTTCAGGCAAGGTATGGCGACAAAATGAGTTCGGTGCTTGACATCCAATACAACACACCGCAGAAATTTGGCGGCTCGGCTTATGTAAGTTTGCTGGAACAGGGCGCACATGCAGAAGGCATCAGCCGCAATAAAAAGCTCACTTACATAGTAGGCGTGCGCAACCGCAGCAACCAGAATTTATTGAGCAGCCAGCCTACCGAAGGTGCCTATGTACCTTCATCCGGCGATGCGCAGGCCTTGCTCTCCTACCGCTTTTCCGACAGGTGGCAGGCCGAAGTTTTGGGCAACGTTTCCTCCACGCGGTTTTCTTTTTGGCCACAATACACGCAGTTGACATCGGCTGTATTTTCGCCTTATTTTACCTCCAGCGTGGGCATGGATATTTATTTTGAAGGGCAGGAAAAAGACGCCTACACTACGCAAATGCTGGGCGTTTCCACCACTTTTCAACCCACCAAAAATGTAAAGCTCAAATGGCTTCTTTCCACTTTTCAAAACAGGGAGGAAGAGAATATTGACATTGCCGGCGCTTACCTTTTTGGCGACCGCGAATTTGACCAAAGCGCAGCAACTTTTGGCACCATCATCAACCCGCTGGGTGCCGGCGTGTATCACAACTATGCACGCAACAGCCTTACCATTAACAACTTCAATCTATCGCATAAAGGGGTTTTGAACAGGGGGGAACATGTGTGGCAGTGGGGACTAAGCTGGGACAAAACAGGCATTAACGATAAGCTGAATGAGTGGGAATATGTAGACTCCGCCGGTTATTCATTGCCTTACAATCCCGCGCAATTGCAATTGAATAAAGTATTAAATTCAAAAGCAGTTTTAGACGTTAATAAATTCAATGCGTATGTGCAGGATAATATTTTACTGCAAAATGCTTTTACGCTACAAGCCGGCCTACGCCTCAACTACAACGACCTGAATGGAGAACTGCTCATTTCACCTCGCGTAGGTGCATCGTGGCAACCCGATTGGCAGAAAGACATCGTATTTCGTGCCGCAGCCGGCGCTTATCACCAGCCGCCTTTTTACCGCGAGCTACGCCGCTACGATGGCAGCCTCAATACAAATGTAAAAGCACAAAAAAGCTGGCAGGCCGTGGGGGGCATGGATTACAATTTTACCGCCTTTAACCGTGTGCTGCGCTTTACTACCGAAGCCTTTTATAAATACATGACCGATGTAGTGCCTTACGATATTGACAATGTGCGCATCCGCTATTTTGGCGAGAACAGCGCGAAGGCTTATGCAGCAGGTATTGAAATGCGCCTTTTTGGCGAAATTGTAAAAGACGCCGAAAGCTGGATCAGCCTGGGACTGATGAAAACGGCTGAAGACCTGGAAGGTGATGTGTATAAGAACTATACGCTGGATGCCACCGGCAAACCGGTTGACAGCACCAGTGTAGAAATGGGCTGGCTGCGCCGCCCTACCGACCGGCTGTTTACATTTGGCATGTTCTTTCAGGATTACCTGGCAACCAACAAGAACTTTAAAATGTTTTTAAACACACTTTACGGCAGCAATTTACCTTATAACATTCCCGGCAGCATAAAGTACCGCAACGCTCTGCGCATTGATCCGTATATACGTGTGGATATCGGCTTTAGCGCTTTGTTGTTAGATACGGAAAGAGGCAATAGAAGAAGCCGCTCGCCATTCCGCAATTTTGATAACATCTGGGCTAGCTTGGAAGTGTTTAATTTGATTGACAGGCCCAACACCATTTCTTATTTATTGGTGAAAGATTTTGCCAACAACACTTTTACCATGCCCAACCGGTTAACACCACGGCTGTTGAATTTTAAAATTGTAGCGCGCTGGTAAAACGTCTGATATTCCTTTTGTATCACGGATCTCACGGATTATTAAATACAAGATTTCGCGGATTGATTGCTTTTATGTGTCGATTAAAAAGGGCAAAACGTCTCTTTTCCCTTTTTCCCGTTACAATATTTAAAAAGAAAAAGAGACGTTTTTATATAAAACTTATTTCCAGAAAACGTCTTCCCACATTTCCTCTACTTTATCGTCTGTCAGCTGCTGCGATAATTGCTGCAACTGCTCAATGGAAGCCCTTTTTTCCACTTCGTTAAACAGCACGCGTTCTTCAAACCGGATGTGCTGATTTACAGTTTCGGCCAACGCTTCCAGGTCGTCGTAAGTAGAACTGTCAGAAATGCGGTCTATCTTTTCTTTAATGTCAATATGTTCTGCCAGCATTTGCTGCATCAACGGATGGCTGGTAGCTAAAACAGGTGGTAAAAAGGTTTCTTCCTTATTAAAATGCGGCACCAGGTGCACGCGCCAAAACCATTTTACAAAAGGTGCCATCCGTGTCACGCTTACACCTTTCTTTATACCCTGCCGCAGCTTCCAGCCGAGCAGCAATCCTTCATGATGATCGCGCGAAAGGGGTGCCAGTTCGGCACTTCTTTTTATGGGTTGATTGGGCTGTTCCATACCTTAAAAATAACGATCCTTTTTTAAGAACATTTGAGGCTTGTTTTTAGCATTTTGGAGGGCACAAAAGTCGTTTTATTTGATGGGCATCAACCCTAATGCTGTGCTTTAACATTAGCTTGTCACATTCTATCCACAGTTAACAAAAACACCAAAAATGCGGCATAGTTTTTTAATGCACATATGTGTATAATTAGGCTTATATTTTCAGCACCGGGAGTGCTAACTTGTAAGTGCAAAACTGGTTATCACCAACGATTGAAAATGCCGGCCCGGCCCGGGATTATGAAAATTTAATAAACACGCAATTGAGAGAAACAATCATTAACCTGCAAACGGTAAATCCTATTGAGTTCTTTGGTGTAAATAATGGCAAACTGGATATACTGAAAAAGAAATTTCCCCTGCTAAAAATCCTTTCGCGCGGCACACAACTGAAGCTGAGTGGCGCACCCGAACAGGTAGATGGCGCCAGAGAAAAAATTGACCTTATTGTTCAATACCTGGAACGCAACGGCCACATGAGCGAAAACTATTTTGAACAGATTTTGGGCGGCGACGATGCCGAAACAGTTGACAACTTTGTGGACCGCAATCCCAACGACATTTTGGTGTTTGGCCCCAACGGCAAAACCGTACGCGCCCGCACGGCCAACCAAAAACGGCTGGTAACCTCATCTGAGAAAAACGATGTGGTATTTGCGATTGGTCCGGCGGGTACGGGTAAAACCTATACTGCTGTAGCCATGG
>CBDTUH010000364.1:0-3394 GCA_965363375.1 uncultured bacterium | reverse complement strand
TACGACACGGCACGACTGCAGGTGTTGCAAACAGAAACATTCTGGCTGAGCCAAACACCCGAAGTGCCCGGCAGCAAAAGCTGGGATGCAGCCATCACGCGCGTGGTTACCTGGGCACAGCTGCGCGACAAAAAAACCGGTAAAACATTCTATGCTTTTAACACCCACTTCGACCACATGGGCAAGGTAGCGCGTGCGGAAAGTGCACGCCTGCTAAAGCAAAAAGTAAATGAGGTGGCTGGCAACAACCCTGTAGTTATCACTGGCGATTTTAATGCCACGCCAACCGATGAACCTATTCGGGTTTTACTTTCCACGCCCAATGCTTTTACCGATGCCAAAAGCGTAAGTGCAGCGCCGCATTATGGCCCTACGGGTACCTTTACCGGCTTTCAACAAAAAGAAACAAGCAACGACCCCATCGATTTTATTTTTATTAAAAACGGGTTTAACGTACTGAAGCATGCCACACTTTCGCAAACCTGGGGTGGCCGCTATTCATCCGATCACTTCCCGGTGCTGGCAGTGCTGGAGTGGTAATTATGTTGCCTGAATTTTTTTAAAAGGGAATGGAGACGTTTCCTTTTTTTGTGCCCTTGCAAAAGGGAAAAGAGACGTTTTTAAAATGTTATAAACCGGGTTTCAGTATGGTTTTTGTGCAACAAATAGCAACTGTTACATGTTATTAAAAGGAAAAACAGACGTATGGCTTATTCTAACTTAACCCTCATTGGCGCGTTGCGGCAGGCGGCGCAAAACCTGCGGCAGGGCGCGCCTTATGCCTGGGGCAACCACGGCGCCTGCAACTGCGGACACGTGCTGCAGGTGGTAACCCACCTGAGCCGCCAGGAAATTTTGAAATACGCCCATACCGGCATTGGCGAGTGGACCGAAATTGCCGAAGAATATTGCGGTGTAACCAACGCGCCGGCGCAGCTGATGGTGTCCAAGCTGGAGGCCATTGGCCTGACCCCAACCGACATTCATTGCCTGGAATATTTAAAAGATAAAAGCGTGCTGGAAAGGCTGCCGGGCGGCTTCAGGTGGCTGCAAAAGAATGTACGCGAAGATGTGATTCTTTATTTTGAAACTTTTGCGCAAATGCTGGAAGAGCAATTGTTGCGCCGTATCGACATTCCATATCCGGAGCCCTTTTCTCTGGCAGTGGCTGATCAATAATTTATTTCTATTCTTTTCAAAACGTCTCCATTTGCTTTTGGCGCCAAAAGTAAATGGAGACGTTTTTGTGTAGGTACAATTGCTTTAGCAGGAGCCAGAGAAAAGCATGCTTTAACAATGGTTTTGTCAATAACACCAATAGAATTATTCAATTGAAACTTCGGAAAGAATCAGTGGCGGTTACTGCGTTTGCAAAACCATTTGCGTACCCGGGTATTGTACGGAGCCATCATCTTCAGCTGTTATAAAAATGCGGTTGGGCTTAGTGGTAGCAATTGCGTTCAATTCTCCTTTCATAGCTTTTGAAAGCAAGGAAGAGGACGTATTGATTTGTCCAAGGTTGGATATGGTTTTGTCGGCACCTTCCATCCATACTACATACGTGTTGCGTGCGGGTGTCAGGTTTTTTGGGTCGGCCAGGTTTAGGATATTAACAGAAACGCTGTAATTATCGTTTTTATCATTTTTAATTTTTACGGTACCGGATGCAGCTGGAACAACAGGTGAAGTAGCAAATTGCATTTTGGTTGCGCACGAGCTTATCAGTGCAACAAATACAAACAAGGTTGCGGTAGAAAGAATCTTTTTCATGTTTAATTTATTTAGATGAAGCGAAGGCGTTGTCAGGGGGGAGGGACAATAAAGATATGCTTTTTAACCCGGACATTAACATCTGTTTTATTGCATAAAGTGTTTATCTCTAAAGCTTAATACATAAAAAGCTTTTATGTAACAGAACAGATTTGAGTTTAGACTTCGCTATAAAAGAAACTTGATGATTCGAGGGTAATAAGCTCTTTATGAAAGTCATGTGAAATGTAAGAAACGTCTTATTTTCCTTTTACTATTTTAGAAAAACTATATAGTACAGCCTGAAATTAAAACCCAGGTTTTTGTGGATGGTTGTCTTGCAAATTTTACAGGCGGTTGCTGTATTGCTCCTTTCGCGTTGTATTTTAGTGCAAAAGCCACTTACATGAAGCATTTTTTCTGCGGCTTATTGTCATTCGGTTTGGCAATAACTGCTTTTTCGCAGGCCGGCGAAGCCTATTTTCTTTCGCAACCATCATTATCGCCCGACGGGCAAACTGTTGTTTTTTCTTTTGAAGGCGACATCTGGAAAGCAAACCTGGCCGATAAGCAAGCTTATCGCCTCACGGCCATGCAGGGGTATGAAACCGCCGCCAAGGTTTCGCCCGATGGCAAATGGATTGCCTTTACCGGCCGGCAATATGGCAACGGGGACATTTTTGTAATGCCCATCAGCGGCGGCGACATTCGCCAGGTAACCTACCACAGCGCTGCCGATGAAATGAGTAGCTGGGGCTGGGATTCTAAAACCATTTATTTCACCAGCAGCCGCATGGGTCAGCTTTCCGGTTTTAAAGTAGCGCACACAGGCGGTACGCCCCAGCGCGTATTTGGAGATTACTTTTTCCAGTACGACCACAACCTGGTGGAAAGCCCTACCACCGGCGAAATCTTTTTTAACGATACCTGGGAAAGCGCCAGCCAGGCACACCGCAAACGCTACAAGGGTGCGTTCAACCCTGATATTCAATCGTACAATCCCACCACCAAAAAGCACGTAAAGTACACCACCTGGGAGGGAAAAGATTTTGGTGCCACTATAGATAAAAAAGGAACCCTGTATTTTATGTCTGATGAAGCTAATGGTGAGTACAACCTGTACACGCTGGCGAATGGCAAAAAAACGGCACTCACCACGTTTAATACTTCTATCAAAGCACCGGCTGTAAGTGCCAATGGGGCCAAAGTTGCCTTTGAGCGTGATTACCAGTTGTGGATTTACGATGTAGCCTCAAAAAAAGCAGAGAAGTTGAATTTGGCGCTGTTCCGCAACAATATATTGACCAAGGAAAAAGACTTTGATGTAAAAAGCAACATTACCTACTTCGACGTATCGCCCGACGGGAAAAAGATGGCCTTTACATCAAGAGGTGAAATTTTTGTAAGTGATATTGAAGGCAAATTTATTCAGCAGATACAAAAAGGTTCGGCAGAAAGGGCGCATGAAATTAAATGGATGAGCGACAACCGTACGCTGTTATACAATCAAACAGCAAACGGTTTTAGAAACTGGTACACCATTGCCGCCGATGGCAGCAAACCGCCCAAGCAGCTAACGGCAGATAAAAAGCACAACCGCAATATTGTGTTCAACAAAAAGCGTAGTATGGCGGTGTACCTGAGT
>CBDTUH010000363.1:0-3394 GCA_965363375.1 uncultured bacterium | reverse complement strand
AATGATGTAATGATGCTGCCCGGCTCAATAAAACAACCAGCGCCTATGGTTGCTGTTTCGGAAATAACGCTACCGGGATGCACCACCTGTGTGTAATGTATTTTATCTATACCGCAATGGGTTTTAAAAAAATGAAAAACAGCCATCTTGCTTTGTACGCCGGTTACGGCAGGCAGGCAAATATGCTGTTGCGCATCAAACTGCCATTGCTGCCACTGCACTTTTTGAAAGGGCAGGCCTGGATGTGCATAAGGGTATTTTTCTGCGGCCTCCTGGTTTTCCACAATCACCACTTCTTCGCCCCAGTCTTTCATCCACAACACATCCATGATGCGCGACAAACTGCTCTCGCTATATCCCAGCAAATGAAGCTTCATTATAAAATTGATTTTGCCCTAAAGTAAGGGCCGGCATTAATTGATGTCCGTTGATGCGGATGAGTTCGTGCACGCGTTTGAGCAGCGTCATATTCGTAGCCAGTTTTGTACGCTCACTATCGAACCAAAGGTTATCCTCCAGCCCTATGCGCACGCCGTAGCCAAACGCAATGGCCAGTGCATTTACCGGCAGTTGCTGTGCACCCAGCCCGCCCAGGGCAATGTAATGGTCTTTGGGTATTTCGTTTACAGCCATGCCAATAGTGGCTAAATCGGCCTGAAAACCGGCAATGTTGCCAAACAGCAGGTTCCAGTAACAGGGCTCCTGAAGCACTCCTTTCCGTATCAGGTATTTGCCATAGTTGATCATGCCCATGTCAAAAGCTTCCAGCTCCGGCTTTACGCCGTAAGCCTTCATTTTTTCAGCAAGTGCCACTATCATGTCCGGCGCGTTTACCGATGCCTGGTCCATAAAGTTGAGTGAGCTGAGGGTAAGTGAGCACATATCGGGGCGCAGTTCAATTACTTCAGAGCGTTTTTCAAACTCGTTGAAGTTGCGGCCCGATGTGCTGCCGCAAATAATAAGACCGGGACAGTACTTGCGCACGCCTTCAAAAATGGGCGCGTAAACCGAACTGTGGTAAGTGGGGCGTTCATCGTCGAGCCGCGCATGCAGGTGCGCAATGGTGATGCCCAGCTCCCAGGCCTGGTGTACTTCTTCAATAATTTCGTTAACGGAAACCGGAACGTGCGGCGTTGCTTTTTTGGTGGGTACCATGCCCGTAGGGCAAAAGTTGACAATAATAGAAGCCATAAGGTAGTTTTGATTGTCCGGCAAAATATCATTTATTTTCCGGATATAAAATAACCTGCCGTAAATAGGTAAAATAAATTTGCCTGTGTGCAACTGCTTTACAACCTCTGTTTTTCCTTTTGGCTTTTTCCACTTAATTATCCACCTCTTTCAACGCCGGCCGCTTATCAGTCGGGTCGCGTTTTTCGTAAGCCACTTTAAAGCGCGAAAGGTCTGGCTTTACCGCACGCTTGCGCTGCAGCTCGTGCTGATAAATGGTTTGGCCCAGCTGGTACAAAAACGGGTAGCCTATGTTGTTGTATTCATACTTGCCGTCGTTTAAAATGCCATCGCTGTTAACGTATACAGTTACGGACAGCATATACTCCACAGCATTTTTAAAATCGGCTACGTACGATACATCGGTTAAAAAACCATACGACCAGCCAACTTTGTTAAACACACGAACATGAGGCGGCATGCGGTGTGTACTGTCGCGGAAAAAGAATTTTACATAGCTGTCGTAAAATTCTGTTGTATCATATTTGGGATAAGGCGTTTCGGATGGATATTGCGACAGGTACTGGTACATAAAACGATGATCATCTTCTGTTAAATGAAACCGCTGTGCTGCCGGCACCGCTTGCGGAAACATTACAGTTTGCAACATTTGATGCATATCGAGTAAAGGCAGGTTATTGTGTTCGGTAAAATCAAACGGCTGCTGCACCAGGCTGTCGTTACGGTTCATGTGCGCATTGTCAAGCAATATTTTTTGACTGAAGTCAAACACATCTTCATTGTAAGCCGCTTCTTGTTTGTACAAAAGTTTTCCATCTTCTTTTACAAAACGTACGGGCGGGGTATGACGGTTTTGCTCGGTGGTAAGGGGCGCAAACTGGCGCGTAATGCGGCTGTTTTTATAACCCATCTGTTGCAGCCTTCTGTTGATTTGTTGCTGACCCACAAACTGGTACATTCGGTTGTAAGGGTCGTTCTCGCTAATAAGCAGCGCACGTTTGATAAAATGCGCCAAGGTAGGTTTTTCGCCGGGCGCCGTGCTGTCTTTATACAAGGGCAATTGCCAGGGCTGGCTGCTGTCAAACTGTAGTGTGGTATGCTTGTCAATGCCTTTAGGTTGCAGCGTGGCTAATTTCTCCAGCGAAAGCAAAGCCAGCGGCAGCTTCACCATCGAGGCCGGGTTGAAATACATCTGCGGATCGTGGTTGAAATAATAGTTGGTAAACGTGGGCTCGTTTTTAGCATTGCGGTCAATCTGCGTGTAAATAACCTGCAGCCGGTAAGTTTGCGGCTGTTGCACCACCTGTTGCATAATAGGATGCGTATTGCTGCGCAGCAGGCTGGCCAACAGGCTGTCGGTTTGTGCCATTGTATTTTGTGTAGAAACGAAAGCCATAATAAAGCAGAAAAAGATGAAGCGGAGCATAAGCGAAAGTTACAACATTCGGCCGTTTTCAACAGCTTAGGATAAAAGTTAAATGGGAAAGGAGACGTTTAATATTGGCTAACAGGTTTATTTGTTATTTGGTTAATTGGGTTTGATAGTGAAAAGGGAAAAGAGACGTTTGCGTAATAAAAAATGCACCGGTTTCTGGTGCATTTTTTTTATCGTTTCAAATTGTTACATAGCCAGCAGCTTTTCTTTGCGCCGCATCAGGATAGACCATATTTTTTGGGCATTGGTATTGAAGGTTACCTGCGCGGTAATCAGTTCCCAACCTTCTTTGCTCATATAGTTTAAAATGTCGGCAACGCTGTTGAATTTTACGGCGCGGCCTTCATCGTCTTTCATACGCGTGTCGCTGAAAAATTTGGTGTCGCCGCCGTAGTCTACTTCCACATTTATTTTATTGCTCATCAGGCGTGGTAAAACGGTAATGGAAATATGGCGGTACGAACTGTCCTGTGCAAAGGCAAAAGCAGTAAGAAAGCTGAATAGCGTAAGGATGAATATTTTCTTCATGGCAGAAAGTTTTTTTAAATTTAAAAATATTCTTCAAGTGTACAACTTTCTGTATTTGAAAATGGGGTTAGCTTAAAAGCAAAAACAGACGTTTGAAAAGAAATTCACCGGCTTTCTTGATAACTCGTTTATGTTTAATAAGGGAAATGAAATGCAGGAAAGTTCAAACGTCTCTTTTTCCTTTTAAAAGAATAGCCGCCCCTTTGCCTCACTTTTCACATTCACACCCCGTAAATATTT
>CBDTUH010000362.1:0-3401 GCA_965363375.1 uncultured bacterium | reverse complement strand
CTTTCAGCCTTTTTACCGGGTAGATGAAAGCCGCCATACGGCTGGTTTTGGGCTGGGCCTATCGCTGGCCAACCGTTTTGTAAAATTGCATAAAGGGCACATCACTGTAAGCTCGGAGATGGGGCAGGGTACCCTATTTACTATATACCTGCCGGTAGCGGGTTCGGCATAGCCGGCACCAATTCTAATATATTTCTAATCCGGTGTTAATGCCTGCTTTATAAAAGGGTTGCATATTGCTGTAGAAACGCCAGTGTATGACACCTCGAACCATTAAAATATCTTTGATTTTGGCAGTAGTGCTATTGCTGGCGGTCAACTTTTACCTGCTGCACCTCAATAACCAATACCGGCAGCAAAACCGCACCCTCATTCTTCAAAACGATTCTATCTTATCGGTAAACCTGGAGCTGAAGCAAGGTGTTTCGCAAACCTCTCAAACCACTGTACTCTCGGGCGATTAATTTTTTTGCTGCAATCAAAACGTCTCTTTTTCCTTTTGTGAATTGTCAATGGTGAATGATGAATAGCGATATTAACTGTACAAGTGTGCGACGCAAGGGACGATGAAAAGTGTTTCAAATGCCGGTTACCAAAACGTCTTTTTTTCTTTTGATATTGCATTAGTTTACGACTTTGACTTTTCACTTTTGCCTTTTCATCAAACGTCTCTTTTTCCTTTTTACCGCCCATCAACTGGTTAACAAATTAACTAAACCAAACGTCTCTTTTTCCTTTTAATTTCAGTTCTATTTAAACTTTTGCCTGTGCCTTCAGTCTGTTGTTCAGCAAAAGGGTTTTGATACGTTTAATGCACCCGTACATATACGTTTGTACTTTGCTTTTTTTACGCGTTGCTGCGTAATTACCATAAAGCGTAAAAAAGGGCAATAATGCAATTGCGGTTGCGGGGCAGGGTTGATATTTTTGTTGGCATAAGCGGTTCCAATTTTTTTTTGATGAATACGGAATCAATTAATCCACTATCCTAAAATCTAACCATGTCAAGCATCGTATTGAACTATCTAACCCGGTTTGCCTTTTTTCAACTAAAAGGAAATTTTTTCAATTTGGAGCTGAAAGATCTGCAGGGAACTGCCACCGGCAACAGGCCGCCTTACAACAGTGAGCCCGATATACAGCAAAAAGCTATTGGCTGCAGCTGCTGCCACTGGAAGGGACGTGTGGGCGAAAGCCAAAAGAACATTATTTCGTTTTCGGGCTTTACCGAAACAGAACTTTTTTGCCCGCGCTGCAATACTTACATGGGTTTTGTAAATGGCAACAAATAGTTTTTTGTGTTGAACCAGAATACAGGGGAGCCTCAGGGCTCCTTTTTTTGTTTATACAATGCTGTTTATTATAAAGCAGCTGTGGCTTCTACAATCCGGAATGTTGAAAATTATGTACATCTTTTTTGTGTGAGGTGAAAACAGGCTTATTGGCTGAAAGGCAGTGCGGGCGCGGCTTTTATCGTCAAAAGCCGGTCGGCTCAGCAAAACTGATATTTGCAAATATTAATTGTATGTCGCATATTTGCATGGTGCGGAAATTGTACTACTTTTTCCGATCGACATGTACCCAATGAAAGTGAAATAAGTAACTGCTGACAAATGCCACAGACCGCCAAAAACCTTTTGGCTTTCTTTATCAGGCCACTTACCGGTTTTGAATAAAGCGCAGAGCAACTTCGCAGTATTTTTTCTTCTTTCTTACTCCTTCCAATTCCAGAGAACACCAATCGCATCAACAGTCCAGGCATCCATAAGAACCAGCTATCGTAATGTATTAAAGCTAAAACCTTAAACTAAACCTGAAGACATGAAGCAATTATTATTGGCACTTACGCTGGTAAGCCTTTTTTCCTGCCAGAAAGAAAACCGCAACGAGGAGGAGAAACCCCCGGTAGTAGAACCCGCGCCCGCTCCCGTGCCCCCGCCCGCGGCGGCTGTTTGTAAAGTTAGCAGCGTACGCGAGTATCCTGCCGTGGAGGGCAACAGCATTGTACGCACCTTTACCTACGACGATAAGAACCGCGTATCAAAAATGGACGTTCAGCAGGGCAGTGGTGCGGCTGTATCAAAAACCGTCAACTACAACAGCGATGGTAAAATAGATAACATCAGCAACAGCAATGGCCAATCGGAAAAGTTTAGCTACACCAATGGCTTGCTTACCGCTTGGGAAGCGTTGGATGCAGATGGCAAGCCGTTAAAAAAATCGGCCTTCCTCTATGAAGGTGGCAAGCTGCAGCGCGAAGACCGCTACCAGTACAACGCCACTGCCGGCGCTTACGAGGCGGTGGATTACCTGGTGTTTACATGGAATGCCGATGGCAACATTGTGGCTGTTAAAACCTACGACACCGGCAATGTGCTGAAGACTTCCGACACCTACGCCTATGATACAGGCAAAGAAAATAAGCAGCAGACCATTACACCACAAATGAACCTGATGTTTATGAACTGGAGTAACGACATTACCGCTTTCATTAACAGCAAGCACCTGCTGAGCGAGGTAACCAGCAAAAAAAGAAAACTGGTGTACGAGACCAACGAAGCCGGCTTTGTTACCAACATTAAAAGTGAAAGGGGTGAAAACCTGTTTGCTTTTACCTATGGCTGTGGCAATTAAAAACGTCTCTATTTCCTTTTAAGAAAAAATAGGGTAAAGTAAGTATAAAAAGAGGCGCTGGTAACAGCGCCTCTTGTATTGTAATAATCTGGCTATAATAACTTCTGTTAATTTAAAACATTAGTCTTCCGCATTAAAGTTATTGGCTTGCGAAAAGCCATTCAGCCAATTAATTGACCTTTACCCGTGGCTTTTTGAACTTATGGATTAAAGGAAATAACAAAACTCTTTCTTTAGCCGCTATTCGGCACATTGAACCAAAACTGCGTCTGTATTTTCTTGTTCTTAGCTTTGGAAGTATCAGGTACATATCTTTTGCGCAGCGTTCTGCTTTTCTTCTAACAAACAAATCAATTTCCTTTTTCCTGCCCTCAAAAGAAACATTGTATTTTCCTTGCTGTATCGCTTTAAAAAAGTAATACTCTTCTGAGCGGCTGATCAGGTTCTTAAAAACCATTTTGGTTACCTGCTTGTCATGTCTTCTTATGTAACTCAGTGTTTCGTTTACAATATAACAATCGCCAATAGTCAATAGCCGTACCCACATTTCCCAATCCACAATCCACACATAGTTTCTGAAGGGGCCAACCTTTTCAGCATCTTTTTTTCTGAACAAGGTCAATGTAGGTTCGCCAATCCAGTTGTAACGCTTCATGGTTTCATATATCATATCTTCTCCCTTAACTATGCCGCTAAATGGAATGGTAAGCAGCCGGTCAGAATCGCCAAACTCTTTTTTATGGCAGGTGATGAGCGAAACATTCTGG
>CBDTUH010000361.1:0-3409 GCA_965363375.1 uncultured bacterium | reverse complement strand
TGGTGAAAAGTATGGTGATTTTGGTATCATCCAGATAGATGCGCATTGCGACCTGCGCGATGCTTATGAAGGTTTTGAATACAGCCATGCCTCCATCATGTACAATACGCTGAAAGAAGTACCGCAAATGAAAAAGCTGGTACAGGTGGGCATACGCGACTATTCCGAAGGTGAACAACAATTTATTAAGGAAAACAGTGAAAGAGTAAAAACTTACTTTGACCGCGATATCAGGGTTCGTCAATACGAAGGCCAAACTTTTAAACAAATCGTAGAAGAAATTATTGACCAGCTGCCTCAAAAAGTATTTATATCATTTGATATTGACGGGCTCGATCCCAAACTGTGCCCTAACACCGGCACGCCGGTGCAGGGTGGTTTTGAAACAGAACAAGTGTTTTATCTTTTTAAAAAATTGCGCGAATCGGGTAAGCAGATAATCGGCTTCGACCTTTGCGAGGTGAGCACAAGTGAAACAGGATGGGATGCCAATGTGGGCGCGCGCGTATTATTTAAACTGTGCAACCTGCTGGTGGCCAATAATAAAAAGTAACATGCTAAAGCTGGCTGTAAAACTTGAAAAATGGGAAAAGCGTCGGAGGAACACGCCGATACTGCACTATGCAGCAGGTTTTATCTTACTGGCCAAAACACTGGACTTCATCCATCACTACCGGTTTGAGAACACAGCTACTGCCGTTCCTTTTTTTATTGTTGCCGCTGCTTCTTTATTGTACGGTTTTCGCATGAAAAAGTGGGATCAGGCAGGCCGTTACAACCAATGGATACGCCTGGTGCAGGCCGGTTTTTTTGCCATACTGGGTATTCTTTTTTTGAATATTAGTGGTGTTATTGACGAGATCGTTGTTTTTATATATGGCGCTATTTGTGCTTATCTTTTTGTGGTAGAGAAAAAACTATTTGAAGAACCTTTTGTGCAGCTGGACAAAGAAGGCATTTGGCTGCCCGGCGATGTAAACAATAAGGTTTTGCAATGGTTTAAAATTAAAGATGTGGTGGCCCGGCCCGATTATATTACCATTTTCAAAGAAAACAACCACTTTTTGCAGCTAGAGCTTTTGCATGAAGAAGCAGCTGACAAACTTGAAAACATCAATAAATACGCAAAGCAGCGCATTCTACAACTTAAATAATTAAAGTGGACTTACAACATTCACCATACATTTTATACTCCGACGGCAAGGGGAATATTTTTGAAGACACTTCGCTTTATGTAACTGGCCGCAGCGGCTGGGATGCTTTTGAGGTGCCGGCAGATGAATGGATTGAGCTGCCAAATGGAGGGCAGTTGTATGAATTACCCGGTCGTCGCGGCATTGGTATTGACGTGGAAACTGGTGACATGCGCCTTTGCGAAAAAGGTTGGGCTGTAGCTGCTTTTATTCCGCCTGCACACACAGGCTTTTACCTGGCGGCTTACGAAACCGCTCCGGATGCGCCTACCCTTCCCCTTTTCTGTTACACCGCTGCCGGATTTTATGATGATAAAATTTATGTTCCGGCTACCAGAATAGAACAGGACATCAGGCAGGAATGCGGTGGCTTTGACGAAAAAAAAGTAAAGGATGGTGTGCAGCAACTGTTGCAAAACTATCCGCACAACCGGTTGGTAAACCACTTGGCCAAAAATTGTGCACTTACTTACCACTGCCCTGCTGCACGCAACTATTTTATTGGCCGCTGGGAATGTCCTATACCTACTTCGCCTGCCTGCAATGCCAATTGCGTAGGCTGCATATCTTTTCAGCCGGAAGAGGAAACCATTGTTTCCACGCAGGACAGGCTGACCTTTAAACCATCAGCAGAAGAAATTGTAGAATATACCGTTCCGCACCTCGAAAGCGCACCTTATCCTATTATAAGCTTTGGACAGGGCTGCGAGGGTGAGCCGCTGCTGATGTGGGAAACCATCCGGCAGTCTATAATAGAAATAAGAAGACATACGCCCAAAGGCAGCATCAACATTAATACCAACGGCTCCAAACCCGATGCGGTGCACGCGCTTTGCGAAGTGGGCCTTAACAGCATTCGGGTAAGTACCAACTCCGCACGTCCCGAAATTTATACGCCTTATTACAGGCCTAACAATTACAGGTTTGAAGATATCGTGGAAAGCCTGAAGATCGTACGCGGCTTTGGCGGCTGGACTTCTATTAACTATTTTGTTTTCCCCGGCATGACCGATAGCGAAGCAGAATACGAGGCTTTGAGGAAACTGATACGGGATACCGACCTGTGCATGATTCAATGGCGCAATTTTAATATTGACCCCGACTGGTACCTGGGCAAAATAAATGTAGCCGATACGGGCAATATTTTAGGCGTAAAACAACTGATGGAACTGATACAGGAAGAGTTTCCGGCTCTTAAATATGGTTATTACAACCCGCCCATGGAACGCATCAAAGGTTCGTACGAAAAAGACTTTGCACAATAAAAAAAAAGCACTGAATAAATTCAGTGCTTTTTTGGTTTTTATCGTTTTTGTTTATTTTCTTTCTGCTTCTTCCTGGCATTTATCCAAGGTCATTTTTTCCATTTGCTTGTCGGCAGATGATTTGGTTACTTCTGTCATTTCCAGCCTTGCACGGGTAAGGCTTTGCTTTACATTGCAAGCTACGAAGTACGACTTTCCGGCTTCTGCTTCAATCTCAATTTCAGTTTCTTTTTTTAAAACCTCGATGCCGCCAATTTTAGAAGAAACACGGTGCTTGCCCGGGGCTACTTCCACTTTAATAAATCGGTTGTTACTCAGCTTGCAGATCTTTTTGTCGTCTACAAACATAGCCCAGTTGTTGGCAGCGCCCGACCAGGAACCGGTGCGGTAAATATAAATGGTGGCTGTTTCTGCCTTAGGCTTGGGGTCGTTGCCTCCGGCAAATGTGGCAGCGCCCAGCAAAAGCGCCATACATGCAAAAAATACCTTCTTCATAAGTTGTTAGTTTGAAGCTCAAAATAAAGCCATCCATTTAATTCTATAACCTGCAAAAAGATGAAGCCGCTTTTATGCTGTATGAATTGCCGTTATGGTTGTATGCAATGAAATCAAAAGGAAAAAGAGACGTTTTACTAAACACAACTGGCGAACAAAAAACGTCTCAGTTTCCTTTTGGCTGAACAATTAAAACCACAAATGATGCTCAGCGTGTCAACGCTCTTTTCCTCATATACCTCTTTTCTTCTTTTAGCTCAAACGTCTCTTTTTCCTTTTGGCTGACAGACTACAAACACAAATGCATACTTATTTAAAAAAACTAAAATCAGAATTAAACCTCCTCATTTCTAATCAACCAATACCTGCGCGCGAATTTCGCCGGCTCCATGGTTAGGAGTATGCAGGTTGTAATACCAAAGTTCGTTAAGCAGGTCGGCTTCCTGTGCATCAGAG
>CBDTUH010000360.1:0-3416 GCA_965363375.1 uncultured bacterium | reverse complement strand
TTGTACCGCGTACGGGATTCGAACCCGTATCACCACCGTGAAAGGGTGGTGTCCTAGCCCTTAGACGAACGCGGCTGGTTGTTTTTGGGAGTGCGAAGATAGGAGCCGATTTTATTTCAACCAAAAAAAATTTAAAAATCTATGAAATAAAAAAGCCCCCTAGAAAGGGGACTCGGTTATGATAAGCAAAAAAGTTATTTGGAGGCCACGTCAAACTTTCTGAAAATGCTTTTCACGCTGGCCTGAATTTCTTTGCCGGTTAGATTTCTGCTGGCCAATTCATCGGTGGTCCAGCCCTGCCAAACCGTTTTTTCGGTGGCAGCATCAATCATTGAAATGGTAACTGTACCTTCCTGCACTTCGTATTGGCTGCGGTCATACCCCGCAAAGCGCGAAGGATAATAGATGTAACCCCAACGGCGTGTATAAGGGTTATAGAAGGTGCGGGTAAACGGCCGAGTATAAACCGGTTCGCTGTTTTGCTTTAAGGCTCTTTCCACCAGTACATCGTAGCTAAGCAATACATCAGGTCGGTTACTGCTTTTGCGCCAGCCTTGTTTGGCCAGTTCTTCGTCCACAGCTTTGCGAATGTGCTGTTCCGTCAGCATGTTGGCATTTTTGCCTTCTTCTTTTTCTTTTGTATCTACCCAGGCATACGTTTTATAGTTGCTGAAATTTACCGTATCATCTTTTTCCACATAGGCAACAGAGGCACAACCTGTCAGCAGCAGGCCGGCAAATGCCATAATAAAAAATGCTTTGAGGCGTTTCATAGATAGTCTCCTTTTTTTCTATCTATACAACGTCAAAAAGCATGCATTTATTTAAAAAGATATGTGAAAATCAGCGATTTGTATAAACGCCTCAATTACAAGGATGCAACATATTGTTAAAAGGAAAAAGAGACGTTTTTGCGCTATTTCAATCCAAATTCTTCATGCCGTTTTGGCACAATAACGTCTAAAAATCCTTTTCTCAACAGCCGGGCCTTAAAGTCCTCTTGCACATCGTATTCGCCATGTACCAGAAACAGTTTTTCCACGGCCTTTGGGGCCTGGCAGGCAAGCCACTGGCTTAGGTCTTCATAATCACCGTGAGCGCTCATGCTTTTAATCTGCCCCACCTCGGCATGCACCTGGTGGCGCACGCCAAAAATGGAAACTTCCGGCTGTCCGCTCAGCAGGCGCGCACCCAGCGAGCCGGGTTCGCAATAGCCGGTCATTAAAATAGAATTGCGTGTACTTTGAATGTTGTTGCGGATATGGTGCTTAATACGGCCGGCCTCGGCCATGCCGCTGGCAGAAATAATAACGCAGGGTTCGTTGTGATAATTCAGCAGCTTGGAGTCTTCCACCGTTTCCACGTATTGCAGCCCTTTAAAATGAAAAGGATCACTGTCGGTTTCCAGCACGCGCTGAATGGATTTATTGAAGTATTTGGAATGCCTTTTTATCAGGTCCGTAATGGCAATACTCAGCGGGCTATCCAGGTATATAGGTATATGCGGCAGGCGCCGCTCCAGTTCCAGTTGGTTGAGGTGGTACAGGATCTCTTGTGTGCGCCCCAGGCTAAAAGCCGGTATGATGAGTTTTCCTTTTTTTTCTATGCAAGTGCGTTCTATCCATTGCAGCAACAGGTCATGAGAGGTATGTGCGCTTTCGTGCAGGCTGTTGCCGTAGGTAGATTCAATGATAATAAAATCGGCTTGCGGAAATTCGGCCGGTGAGCGTAGTATCAGATCGCGGTAGCGGCCCAGGTCGCCGCTAAAAGTCAGCTGCCTCGTTTTGCCTTCTTCGGTTATCCGCAGGTGCACAGCAGCGCTGCCAATAATGTGGCCGGCTTCCGTAAACAGGGCCTCCACGCCTTCCATCACGCTAAACCATTGCCCGTATTCCCGCGACTCAAACAAGTGGTAACTGGCGGCCGCATCTTCTTTGGTATAAAGAGGCTCAATCAACGGCTTACCTTCTGCACGCCTTTTCTTATTAGAGTATTTAATATCGTTTTCCTGAATGTTGGCCGAATCTTCCAGCAGCACCAGGGCCACATCTTTGGTAGCCGGCGTGCAGTAAATAGTACCTTCAAAACCATCTTTGACCAGCTTGGGAATAAGGCCGCTATGGTCAATATGCGCATGCGAAAGAATAAGTACATCCACTTCGGAAGCTTCAAAACCCAGTTCGCGGTTCATGCTGTCGGTATCTTTTCCCGAACCCTGAAAAAGCCCGCAGTCCAGCAAAATTTTTTTCCCGTTTTTTAAAGTAATCAGGTGCTTGGAGCCGGTAACGTTGCGCGCTGCACCATGAAATGCAATCTTCATAGTTGTCGTTTTATATCCTGTCCATTAAAAAATTCATCCTTTCTGCCGGAACGACCAGGTAAACCAGAATTCGGCAATAACCTCGCCAGCCCTGTTGGTACCGGTGGTTTGCACCCGAACCGTTTGACCCTCCCCTCTTTGCACAGCCGCTTCTACTGCCTCTTTTATTACGCCACCTTCTTTGCAGGTAAAAAATGTAAGGCCCGTGGCTTTTTTATAAAATTTGCTTTCCATACCCACTACCAGCATACTCACCCGCGGCTTGCGGCCCTGCAGGTGCGCCATAGCCAGTACGCCGGTGCTCATTTCGGCAGCCATGGCCAGGCAGGCAAAATAAGTAGAGCGAAAGGGGTTTTTCGTAACCCATTTATAAGGTACCGATGCAGTGCAATGTTCGGATGATGCGCTTTGCAGCCTGACGCCTGAAAAATAAGCCGCCGGCAGGTTCTTCAGCAAAAACAGCCTGTACTTAAAGCCGTTTTGAATGGTTTGCAAAAACTGCTGTGCCGGTGCTGCTGTCATATTTCGGGTTGTGGATTATTGGCGGCACGCCAGGTTTGTAAAAAGGTTTTGAGTTTCTCGTAATCGTAGCCGTTGCCTTTCAGCAGCAGGCTCATATTTTGCGTATGCAGCCGCTCACCTTCAGCATTAAGCACCACCAATACCGGAAAGCCATAGCGCTGCGGGTTACCCAGCCTGGCCAAGTATACCTGGTTTTTATTTTCGGGGCTGTAGTTAAGGTGGTAACTGATGTAGCCTTCGTTTAGCAGGCTTTTAAGCGTGCTGTCTGTTTGTATAAAGGCATTCAGCCGGTAGCACATCAGGCACCAGTTGCCGCCCACCTGCAGCAGCAAACGTTTTTTTTCCCTTTTGGCTTTTACCAGCAACTGCGCCACGTCTTTTTCGGCATTGGCGCGCGGGTTGTACAGCCGTGTAGTGTCGCTGGCCGAGGCCTGCAATGTGGCGAAAAGAAAAAGTAAAAACAGCCAGCGCATGAAGGTGTTTAATTTTAAATACTTATTGGAAAGTTAGGCTAATACGGCTAACAGAAAAAATGAAGAAGGTGAAACAAGTTTGAGCCTGCCCCTAATTTTAA
>CBDTUH010000359.1:0-3439 GCA_965363375.1 uncultured bacterium | reverse complement strand
CTGCGCCGCGCCGGCCATACCGAAGCCTCTATCGACCTGGCCCGCCTGGCCGGCTTTGAGCCTGCCGGCGTAATGGTGGAAATTTTAAACGAAGACGGCTCTATGGCACGACTGCCGCAATTGATAGAGCTTGGCAAAAAATTCGACTTTAAGATCATCAGCATCAAGGACTTAATAGAATACCGCCTCAAGCGTGATTCGCTGATTGAAGAAATTGTGCGTGTGGATATGCCCACCCAGTATGGCCATTTTAAATTAGTGGCTTTCCAGGAAAAAAATACCAGCAACGAACACCTGGCCCTTATCAAAGGCGACTGGAAGAGCGATGAACCCGTGATGGTGCGCGTGCACTCCAGCTGCTTTACCGGCGACATCCTGGCCTCTTTGCGCTGCGACTGTGGTGAACAGCTGCACAAAGCCATGCAAATGGTAGAGGCGGAAGGCAAAGGTGTTATTTTATATATGAACCAGGAAGGCCGCGGCATTGGCCTGCTGAACAAATTAAAAGCCTACCGCCTGCAAGAAGATGGTATGGACACGGTGGAGGCCAACCTGCACTTGGGCTTTCAGATGGACCAGCGCGACTACGGCGTGGGCGCCCAAATTTTGCGGCACCTGGGCGTAACCAAGCTGCGCCTCATTTCTAACAATCCTAAAAAGCGGGTAGGGCTGGAAAGCTACGGCCTGGAAATGTTAGAAGCTGTACCCCTGCGCGTCAATCCCAACCCGCACAACGAAAAATACCTGCAAACCAAGCGTGATAAAATGGGACATGAGTTTTTGTAAAAGGAAGGCGAGACGTTTAGATATTAAAATGTAAGATTGAATATTTAATATCGGCGTAGAAAATCAAAAGGAAAAGAAGACGTTTTTATAATACAGCCACCAGCATAAAGCTGATGGCTTTTTTTGTTTTAAAAGTAAAAAGAGACGTTTTGAAAAATGAAAAAATAAAAATGAAAAGTTTAAAAGTAAAAAGAGACGTTTTTATTTTACTCTTTCTTTCAATGTGGTTTGTAAAAGGAAAAATAGACGTTTTGAAGCAATTAATAATTATGAATGGATTCTATGATATGATGCTTTGCTCATACTTTAATAACTAAAAGGGAAAACAGACGTTTTTACGCACAAACTTCAATCTTTAATTACCGGACTGCAGCGCAGCACTGTCTACCTGCGTAGCGGTACTGTCTTTCAGCTGGCTTCTTTTATTTTTTTTCTGTCCTTTATCGGTGCCGAAAATAAAGCGGCGCAGCGAGTTAAAATCCTTGCGGTAAGCCAGGTTTACCCCTGTGCTTTGCGAGCGGTTGATGCCTGATGAAGAAGTGGTGATAAGGTCGGGCGTGTGGCGGTAAAAGAACGTAGCCCGCACCGTGCCGGATTTGTTGATCAAGAACTCAATCGTCACATCCGGAAACAAGTTGATCTTTTGCTGTAGATCGCTCTCCAGCGGCACATCAAAAGTACCGCCAAGCGTCAACAGCACCCTTTCGGTCAGCAGCGGCGAGCTCACGCTGATGTTCAGGTCGCTCTGGTTGATCTGAAAGCCGCGCGAAGCCGTGTTGATAGGCGAGCGGTTATAGAGCGAGCCGGTAAAGTTGATGGTGAGGTCGTTGTTGCGCAAGATTTTTGACAGCAGTTGGTTCAGTTGTTTGTTGATCTGGTTGAATAAAATTCCCGAAATGGTATTGTAGGCAAACTCGTTCAGTGCACTGTAGGCGCCCGACTGGCCCGTTTCGTAAGGAGCAAACTGGTTCAGTACAATCAGGTAAGCTACCTGCTTGTTCAGTTCGTTCTCGTTATTTTCTATCTGTCGAATGCCCTGCTCTAGGCTAAAGGCGGCTGTTTGGTCAATACTGCGGTCAAAATTCTGCGGAAACTCCAGGTTAAAAGTAATGTCAGGGCGGAACAGCTCGCCGGTCAGGCGGGCCAGTACATTTACATCACTGCGGTAGCGGCTCAGGTTGTTGCTAAGGGCCAGGCTCGACACTAGGGGCGCAAAGCTTACATTGGTAGCTTCGTAAACGGCTTCCAGGGTGATCATGGCGCCGTAGGGGTCGCCGGTCCATTCAATAAAGTTGTTGGCGCCGCGGCGCAACGTAAAGGGTTTTTTAATAAACGATTCAAAAGTAAACAGGTAATTACCTTCCTGAATGTCGTAGCGCCCGCGAATGGAAAGCGGCTCGGCCGTGCCGGCCCGCAGCTTCAGGTTGCCCACGCCTTTTCCGCGGATCACATCACCGGTAAGTTCGTCCAGTATCACTTCTACGGTAGCCATCGGGTTGGCGGTAATATCTACCTCGTAAGTAATGTTGGTTTCTGCGCCGCGTATCTCATCGCGCGTCATTTCTCTACCATACTTACGTTCTACCATAAAGGTGGCGGCGCCGGTTTCGCGGGTGCGGGCCGGCGGCAAAGTGATGTAAGAGCTGTCGCGTTCCGATGCTTTTGCAATGATCTGCATGAACATATCGTGCTGCGGACCTACCAGTATAAAAGAACCGGTGCCCATGGCGCGGCCGTAAAACTGCTGGTTATCATTAAAGTTGGTGTTGATCAGTTCCATCGGCTGCCGGTCGGGTTCCACCACTATATCGTAGTACATATCCCGCCAGGCTTTGTGGCGGATGCTGCCCCGCACGGTGGCGGTGTTGCCAAAGCGGTCGCGCATTTTGATAGTACCCAGTTCTACAGAATTTGCTGTCAGCTCTATTTCCGTATCATCCAGCGTATAAAAAACCTGGGTAAAGTTTACTTTCAGGCCGGCATCTACCAGGCGTACTTTGGCCAAAAACTGCCGGTTGGCCCCTTCGCCCACAATATCAAGGTTGCCGGTAACATAGCCCTGCATATCGGAAAACAACGTACCCAAAAAGCGTTCTAAAATCTTTACCTGAAAATTATCGGCTATAACAGAAATCCGGTCTTGGTACACATCTGCAGTGTCTTTCAGGTCCAGCGCCAGGTCAAACCGAACCTTATGCTCCGGGTCGGCGTTGGCGCCTTTGCCAATGAGCATGCCGGTAGTGTTGTTATAAGCCAGGGCGGCCTGCACCTCACCTATCGAGTCGTTGTCTACCCTAAGTTGTTCGGTACGAATATTTTCTGCAAAGATGTTCAGTTTATTTTGCGGGTCTTCTATAACAATATCGCCAAACAACAGACCTTCAATTCGGTTTTGTTTTAAGAAGAAAGGCGAAAAGTCGCCAATGATGATGCGGTCAAGCGATACGTGCAGGTCGTTCCAGTCGCCGATAGAGGAAGGCTGTGTAGAAAGCCTGATCTCCTGTGCCGATTCGCGCAGGATCATTTGGCCCTGCACCACGGTGTTTCTTCTAAAGTCCAGTTCGCCGTTTTCATCAAGCGTCCAGGTTTTGCCATTAATTACAAAGGAAGAAGGGTTGAACAACGCTTTTCTTACGTGATGATGCATAGTAAT
>CBDTUH010000358.1:0-3449 GCA_965363375.1 uncultured bacterium | reverse complement strand
TTGGTGCGGTTGCGCGAGTTGACCTTTGACACCAGCAGCTTGCTTTTATCCTCGCTGCTAACAATGGAGTAGATTTTATTGTTGGAAGCAAAACCAATGTGCGAAGTATCGAGCGTTACAATATCAGAAGCTTTTTTGCCGGAGGCATCTATCTTAACGGCATCGCAATACACCACGTTTCTTTTTTGGTACTGGTACACCATATAGCTGAAATCGGGGTAGGCAATAAATTCAACATTGATGAGCCGGTCGGTAGGCATGTAGTCATGCTTAATGCGGCTTACCTGTTGCATTTCGTTATTGTAAATGCTGATGTAGTTGCTATTACGGATGTTTTTATAAATAAGAAAGTTACCGCCGATCTTACCGATAATATCAAAGTTCATGCGGCGGCTGTCGTCGCGGTCGGGTTCGGAGTACACAATGCGTTGGCCAAGGGCCTGCTGGCCGGCGAATAGGGTAACTGCAAGCAATATATATTGTAGAATCCTCATAGTTATGTCACTAAAATTAGCTTTAAAAATGCTCCTGTACGCATATAAGAAGGTCAAATTTAGGAAAGCGCTGCATCAGGGCAATTCTATATAACAACATCTGTGCATAAATATGATACTGTCAATGCCATTTTGATACTACTTTTAACATTCCTTTGGCCGCCCAAGCCTGAAAACATGGGACAACCAAAGACACATAAACTACACCTATAACTTCCGCATTAAAGTGAAAGTACCACTGAACAAAGTTTCCGCAGCCGGACTGTTAATAGCCTTAGGCATTATTTATGGCGACATTGGCACCTCACCGCTTTATGTTTTCAACGCCATTATTTTTAACCGCACCATCGACGAGGCGCTCATCATCGGTTCGCTTTCCTGCATCATCTGGACGCTGACGCTGCAAACCACCATTAAATATGTATGGCTGGTGCTGCGGGCCGACAACCGGGGTGAAGGCGGCATTTTTGCCCTTTATGCCCTGGTGCGCCGACACCGGCGCTGGCTGGTGCTGCCGGCAATGATAGGCGGCGCCGCGCTGTTGGCCGATGGCATTATCACACCTCCTATCTCCATTACATCAGCTGTTGAAGGCTTGCAAAAGCTGCCGGCGCTAACCAATATTGATGAAGCTATTGTTTACATTGTTCTGGTTATAGTAGCGCTTTTCTTTTTTTTGCAGCAGTTTGGCACCGCATCTATCGGTAGGTTTTTTGGCCCCATTATGATGGTTTGGTTCAGCATGCTGGCGGTGCTGGGCGTGGCGCACTTGTTTGATGATATTACCATCCTGCGCGCCTTCAGCCCAACCTACGCTTTTGAATTTGTGGCCACTTATCCCAACTCGCTGTGGCTGCTGGGTGCCGTGTTTTTATGTACCACGGGTGCCGAAGCTCTCTACAGCGACCTGGGCCACTGCGGTAAAGACAACATCCGGGTTTCGTGGATATTTGTGAAGATCTGCCTGATATTAAACTGCCTGGGCCAGGGCGCTTCGCTGCTGGCTTTTCATTCCGGCCTAACCATTACACCTGCGGTAAAAGAACAAATGGGCATTAATGCTTTTTACGACCTGATGCCACAGTGGTTTATTATTCCGGGTGTTATTATAGCTACCAGCGCGGCCATCATTGCCAGCCAGGCTATGATATCGGGCTCATTTACCCTCATCAGCGAAGCCATGCGGCTGAACCTGTGGCCTAAGCTAAAAATCCGCTACCCGTCGGAAGAACGTGGACAACTGTTTATTCCATCACTCAACCTGATGATGTTTATAGGTTGCGTTAGTGTAGTGCTTTATTTTAGAACATCAGAACGAATGGAGGCCGCTTACGGGCTGGCCATTATTGCTACCATGCTGATGACCACCATCCTGTTTGCCAACTTCCTGGTGTCGCGGCGCATCAATCCTGTTTACATCTGGATTTTTTTAGGCCTGTATCTGGCGCTGGAGTCCTTGTTCCTGTTTGCCCTGCTGCAAAAGTTTGCCCACGGCGGTTACATTACCGTACTTATTGGCGGTGCCATGTTCATCATCATGTATGTTTGGTTTAAGGCAAGAAAAATCAAGAACCGCTATGTGGAGTTTGTGCGGCTGGAGCATTACATACCCAAAATACAGGAGCTAAGCAACGACCGCACCGTACCCAAATATGCCACACACCTGGTGTACCTTACCAGCGCCGACAACCCAAAGGAAATTGAACACAAGATCATCTACTCCATCCTTAACCGCAAACCCAAGCGTGCCGACATTTACTGGTTTATACACGTAGATACGCTGGACGACCCTTACACCATGGAGTACAAAGTAGATCATATTATTCCCAACGACATCATCCGGGTGGAGTTTCGATTGGGTTTCCGCGTGGAGCCGCGTATTAACCTTATGTTCCGCAAAGTGGTAGAAGACCTGGTGGCCAATAAAGAAGTGAACATCACCAGCCGATACGAAAGCCTGGAGCGCAGCAACATTGTAGGCGACTTTCAGTTTATTGTAATGGAAAAATACCTGAGCCAGGACAACGACCTGCCCATCTGGGAGCGCATGCTCATGAACTTTCACTTCTGGCTCAAAGACGTAAGCCTGAGCGAAGAGCGTGGCTTTGGACTGGATACCAGCACCGTAACGATTGAAAAATTTCCGCTGATTGTTTCACCGGTTACCAACCTGAGCCTGAAGCGGCTGCCGAGTGACTGATGTAAAGTAAAAGCTCACTTTTTTATGATACATTAAAAGGAAAAAGAGACGTTTGTTATTAAACAGAAAAGACTGATTTTTTATAATAGCAAAGCAAAAGGAAAACCAGACGTTTTACGGAACAGAACTTTTTGAAAAAAAGAGCGTCAAAAGGATTTTAAGACGTTTTCAATTTTTTAATTTTAAAAGAAACAATAACGCAATTCAATTGCATCAACCATTCAATATTTTAAGAAAACAAAACGTCTCTTTTTCCTTTTAATAGGTAAACCCGCAAACATTCAAACAATCTAACTTTTCCTTTCTCTATTGTTAAGTTCAAGTGAAATAACTTTCTTTATGTAACCTTTATCCCTTGTTTTGCTTTTAACTAATAAAACCACACCATGACTAAACTATACACTTATGCGGCAGCAGCCCTGCTCCTGCTTGCCTCCTGCAAATCGGCCTCTAAAGCTTACGACCATGGCAACTATACCGAAGCCATACAGATTGCGGTTAAAAAACTGCAGAAAGATCCTAACGATTACGAAATGAAATCGGTGGCCAAAAACGCCTACCAGTATGCCATAAAGCAGCACGAAGAAGAAATACGCACGCTGTCGGCCAGCAACGATTTTCGCCGCTGGGAGCGCATTTACCAGCAGTACCAGCAGCTGCAAAACCTGTATACCAACATTCAGCAGTCGCCGGCTGCCATGCAGGCGGCCTGAATCACATAGTTGGTGCTGACATAGGCCTGAACGAGCAGAGGA
>CBDTUH010000357.1:0-3451 GCA_965363375.1 uncultured bacterium | reverse complement strand
GTCGCGCATTTGGGCGCCGCTGCAAGCGTATTTAAAAATCAATCCCAATACGCCGGCTTACGATGCTTCTTTAAAAACACTGCACAACAACATTATGTACCAGTGGAGCGCCACGCAGGATAATTTATTTTTAATAACCGGCCACACGCACCAGCCCTTATTTGAATCTTTAACGCACCTCGAGCGATTGTGCCGTCAATTGCTGTTTGCGCAAAAGGTGGCTGATGGTGATATGCTACGTGAAATAGAAAAGGAAATACAGTTGCGCCAGTTTGACTATAATAACCTGGCGGAAGATTACCTGTCGTTAAAACCCACTTACTTTAACACTGGTTGCTGCTGCTTTAGTGATGGCGACATCAGCGGAATAGAAATAGAAGAGAACTGTTTCCGCCTGATAAAATGGACACGAAAAGATGGTGCAGCCCAACGCATTATTTTGGAAGAAGCACCACTGGAAGAACTGCTGCAGCAGCAAAAAACAGGAAAAGCTTAAAACGGAAAAGAGACGTTTGGGGTAATGAAAAATGAAGAGCTGCAAAATGTAAAAAGGGGAAAACCGTAAAAGGGAAATGAGACGTTTTGCATACAGGGAGAGCCTGAAATAAGTTCAGCATGACAGCTAATATTTTTTACTGATAGTAATAAATTATATTCAATGCTGTACCGCTCCCGACCTGTCATGCCGAACTTGTTTCGGCATCTCCATTTTAAAAGGAAGGCGAGACGTTTATGTTTTGAATCATTTCAACGCATAAAAAAATCCCTGCTGCTGCAATGGATTTTTCATTTTTTGAAAAACGTCTTTTTTTCCTTTTGACCTAAACATTGATTATTGAACATTCTCTTCCTCATTCATCTGTTCCTTGTATTTTGTTCGATATTCAGGCCGTCTCTATTTCCTTTTCCATTTCTTCGCTTAAAAGTTTTTCCTGCTGTTGTTGTTGCGGTTAAAGTCGGGCAGTTTTTTATCGGGGTCTAGCACTACTTCGGTTACTTTGCTGCTGGTAGGTACAGTAAAAATCCAGTCGGGGCCGCGCTGCCACACTTCTACCGGCAGCGGTATTAGGTGTTGCTTGCCATTACTTTCTTTTACCAGCACTTCTACAGGCATAGCCATCTGCTCTTTATTCTGAATAATTATATCGGCGCCTTTTTTCGGATCGTCTTCCACATAGCTTACTTCGCCCAGCGCCACATCAAACTTCCAATTATTGAACACCCAGGCGCGCCAGAACCAGCTTAAATCTTCACCGGCCACATTCTCCATCGTGCGGAAAAAATCCCATGGTGTGGGATGCTTATAAGCCCAGCGATGAATGTATTCTTTAAAAGCGGCATCAAACCTTTCGGGCCCCAGCACCGCATCGCGCAGGGCATTCAGCATAATAGCAGGTTTTTCGTAAGCGGCAATACCCAGGTTGCCTTGCTGCGCCACATCGGGTGCGGTCATTAAAGCATCCATATCGTCCATAAAAACAAATGGTGTCATGTCGCCGGGAAAATAGCTGAACTGCGCAAATTCGCCTCCATTGAATGCTTTAGTGGAAAGTCCGTTGATGAAGGTGGTAAAGCCTTCATCCATCCAGGCATATTTGCGTTCGTTGGTGCCTACGATCATGGGAAACCAGTTGTGGCCAAACTCGTGGTCGGTAACGCCCCACAGCTCAGCGCCCGCATCTTTATAACTGCAAAAGGAGAGGCCCGGGTACTCCATTCCGCCCACTACGCCAGCCACATTTACAGCCGTTGGGTAAGGGTATTCAAACCATTTTTGAGAATAATGCTCAATTGATGCTTTTACCATTTCGGTACTGCGTTGCCAGCCGTCTCTTTTAATGCTTTCTACCGGGTAGGCGCTCATGGCCAGTGTATTTTTGCCAGAGGGTAAAGCTATACGCGCTGCATCCAACACAAAGGCGCGCGAAGCAGCCCAGGCAATATCGCGCGCGTTCTCCATTTTAAAATGCCAGGTAAGGTTGCCGCTTTTGCCCTTTGCTTTTTTATCGCCTACTTCTGCAGCGCTTCGCAGCACCACGGTTTTGTCGGAGTTGCGTGCCTGTTCTAATCTTGTAAGCTGTGTGCTGTTGTATACTTCTTTTTCATTTTGCAAAGCACCCGATGCTACTACCACCATATCGGCCGGTGCGGTAATGGTATAATCGTAATTGCCATACTCCAAATAAAACTCACCGGCGCCCATATAAGGCAGCACGTTCCAGCCCTGCACATCATCGTACACAGCCATGCGCGGAAACCACTGCGCTACTTCGTAAATGGTGCCGTTGCGGGTTTGCAGGCGGCCCATGCGGTCGGTGCCGTATTGCGGAACAGTAAAGCTGTACGAAAGGGAAATGAGTGCTTTGTCGCCGCTTTTTAGTGGCTGCTGCAGCCATAGCTGCAGGCGTGTATCGGTAAGGGTTTGCCTGGGTGTAAACTTTTTTCCATCCACTTCCACGGAAAGCGATTGTACCACGTGACCCTTGGTAAAACCGGTGTTGCCCCAGCGGCCGCCCGTTTGCGTAGTAGTGGCCGACCCGCGCGAATCTTCTTTATAAATATTCTGGTCCAGCTGCAGCCACAAAAAAGACAGGTCGTCGGGGCTGTTGTTGGTATAAGTGATGGCTACATTGCCGCTTACTTTATGCGTTGATGTATCCAGCGTGCAGGCAATTTTATAGTCGGCCTTATTTTGCCAGTACTGCGGGCCGGGCCCGCCGCCGGCGCTGCGGTACGCGTTGCCATTATTAGGGTAAAAATGAGGGTCGAACGCTTCTTTGTGGTTGAACTTTGATTGTGCGACGCATAGCAGCAAAAAGCTGTTGGTCAGCAGCAACAAAAACAATTGCTTCATTATTTTTCCTTTGTTTTCAATGGCTGAAAATACGGCAATTGCACCGAACCCCGTTTGTAATGCAGCACCACTTTTGGCAGGAGTTGAAAACGTCTTAATTTCCTTTTACGGAAACAGCTGTTCGGCTTTGGCCACGCTTTCGGGCCGGCCTACATCCAGCAACTTGTTGCCCGTATGGTCGAAGCCGGCAATTTTGTTTTGCGGTGCTAATTCCAAATACAAATCTATCAGCGAAAACTTGCCACTAAGGGCTGTAAGGCTAAAAACAGTAGGTTCAAAAATGGCAACGCCGGTATAACCTTTTTGCATGTACTCCGCTGCCTGTATTACTATATTTTCCGCAGGCGGGGATGTATTGCGCCAGCCGCAGAGGCGGTTGTATTTGTTGAACAGCAAAAAACGGGAGGTTTCCCTTTCGGTAACGGCCAGCGATATTACGCTTTGCTGCTGCTGGTGAAAGGAGAGAAAATATTTAAGGTTAAGGTCGGTCAGCATGTCCACGTTAATGGTCAAAAATGTATCACCATCTAAATACTCTTGTGCTTTTAAAAGGCCGCCGCCGGTGATGTTAAAGAAAATCTGCCCGCTAAGCGCATT
>CBDTUH010000356.1:0-3467 GCA_965363375.1 uncultured bacterium | reverse complement strand
CCGAAGGAGGAAACATCCTGCAGGAAACACCCGACCTGCGCACCATATTTGGCTTTGCGCTGCAGCCGCAGCAGATCATCGACCAGAATAACACGGTGTACCTGTACGACAGCAAACAAGGCGTTTTTATGTTCGACCGTTACGGCACTTTTCTTAAAAAAGCACCCGTTACCGGCTGGTACCGCATTGCTGTTAATGATAAATATATTTACGGAATAGATGCCGGTGCGTCTTTTCATTACTACAACACGGCTACACTGTTAACAGGGCAGCGAAAACTGCCTGCCACGCTGAGCGGCACTTATAACTACCAGGTGGCCAACAACAAACTTTTTGCCTGGACGCGCGACAGCCTGCATATTTACACATATCCGTTTTAATTTGTAGTTGAAACAAAACGTCTCGTTTTCCTTTTAGCTGAATTTATTGTTGCTGTACAAGGGTGCGACGCAAGAAAAGTTTAATAGAATTACAAAAGCCGGTTACCAAAAACGTCTCTTTTTTCTTTTAAAATTTCGGCCTTAGTTTTTGGTTTTCACTTTTTATTTTGCCTTCAACGCAAACGTTTGTTTTTCCTTTTGTGTGAATTGAATGCGAAATAATCATCAAACTTTCAGGCATAAAAAAAGGAAAACGTCTTGTTTCCCTTTTAGATATTCAATGTCTGTTTCTTATTTCTTTTTCTTTACCGCAACCGGGTTTTTTGGTGCAACGGCTTCGGCCACGATGGCGGCCAGTTCTTTATCAAACTCGCCGGTTTTGCCGTACTCTACCACGCGGCCCACTTCCTTTCCGTTTTTCAACACAATCAGCGTAGGCACCAGTGTTACATCAAAGGTTTCGGCCATCAGCTCAATGGTTTTTTTATCGCGGTCCACACCCAGCATTACAATGCGGCTGCTGTCCATGCCGGCGGCATCGGTAATGGCATAAAAACGCGGGATGATGTACTTTGTATCGTCGCACCAAAGGCCGCTGAAAGCCAGTATGCGCACGCTGTCTTTGGCGCTTTTAAAAGCTTCTACTACGGCGGCTTCGGGTGTATAGTCTTCTGTTTGACGGTGGTACCAGCCATAGGCAGGGTCGGTTTTTAATTTCTGTTTCGATACAAAACCTTTAATATATTTCTGCCCGCTGGCTTCGGTTACTTCCTCGGTTTGTGCTTGTGCGGTTGTGGTTACCACTACCGCCAGCAGCACGGCCATCCATTTTTTCATGCGCTATGTGTGTATCCTCAAATTTAATTGTATAGTCTACAAAAAGAGTAGTGTAAAATGTTAAAGGTTGCAGGGGATAATTAAAAATGAAAAATGAAGCATGTAAAAATGGGTGGTTTTACAATAGGAGAGCCGCTAATAAAAACAACATTGTAAAAAGGAAAGAATTACCTGGAGAGCAAGGTATTTTTCATTTTTATTTTTTCATTTTACATTACCTGCTCACAGGTTCGCTTTCAGCTCCTGCAAAAAGACTTTTACCTTTTGCAGCGACTGTATCATGGCCCATTTTTCTTCGGTTTGGTTGCCGCGTTTCAGGTAGTCTTTAGCACCATCAATGGTAAGTTTGCGGCGGCGCAGCAGGTCGTGTATCAGTTGCAGGTTTTTAATGTCTTCGGGCTTAAACAAGCGGTCGCCTTTGCGGTTTTTGCGCGGCTGCAGAATGTCAAATTCGTTTTCCCAGTAGCGCAGCAAGGAAATATTGACGTTGAACATTTGTGCCACTTCGCCAATGCCATAGTATTGTTTTTTAAACAGCTCCTCGTCGGGCGGAATATTTACATAATCGGTTTCTGCTTCGGCAGCTTTAATGCTTTTGCGGCCGCGCGTGCTTTTGGGCTTAGGCTGCGGGGGCTGCACCGGCCGGCCCGACAAAAACTCCTGCGGGCTTTTATTATCGTCGTCAAAATCGAAAGTGATCTGGTCTAAAATGGTGGCCATGCGTGGGCAAAATTAAGCGTTTGCAGGGTTAATTAGATGACAGCAGGTAGGATTTTTCTAAAACGTCTGTTTTTCCTTTTGTGAATGGTCAATGAAGCTGCTGAAAAGCAAAACGTCTCATTTTACTTTTAAAGTTTTTACATTTTTAATTTTTCATTTCTTACAAACGTCTGTTTTTCCTTTTAATTTTTTACGGCTGTTCTGGCTGATGACTGCGGACTGATGACTGACGTCTTTCAAAACGTCTCTTTTTCCTTTTGGCGTACTGTCAACTCAACTTAATCAAAACTTTGATTCGATGCCTTGGCGCGCTGGAGAATTTCGTTGAACTGCTGCGGCGACAGGTCGTTGTAAAAAAAGTAAACCGGGTCCAGCTTTTGCCCATTTTTATGAACCTCGTAGTGCAGGTGCGGGCCGGTGCTTTTGCCCGTGGAGCCCACGTAGCCGATCACCTCGCCGCGCTTCACCCTTTGCCCGCTGCGCGATTTGATGCGCACCATGTGGCCGTACAGGGTTTGGTAGCCGTAACCGTGGTTGATGATAACGTGGTTGCCATAGCCTACATCGCTGTAAGAGGCGGTGCGTACCGTACCATCGGCCGTAGCATAAATGGGCGTGCCCTGCGGCGCCGAAAAGTCGAGGCCGGCGTGCATCTTCACGGTTTTATAAATAGGGTCTATGCGTATGCCAAAGCCCGAGGCAATGCGCTTGAGGCCTTCGTTGCTTACGGGCTGTATGGCCGGCGTGGCGGCCAGCAATTTTTCTTTATTGTTAATCAGGTTGTTCAGCTCGCTGTACGATTTTTTCTGCGTTTCTATACGGTTGCCCAGCTCGTCCAGCGATTTGTACACCGCAAACACCAGCTCGTCGTCTTCAATGCTTTCTACCCTTGCAATTTCTTTTTGGCGCTCTATGGCCTGCGCGCGGGCGCTGTCGGGTATGGGTTCGGCCTCAAAAATAGAACGATACACTTCGTTATCGCGGGCTTCCAGTTCGGCCATCTGCTGCTGCAGGTTGCGCACGCGGCCGTTCAGCTGCTGGTATCGGTCGCGCAGGCGCTCGTTTTCGGCGCGCAGCAACTTTTCGCCGGGCGAGCCTACAAACTGAAAAGCAAAATAGGAGATGATGGCTGAGGTGACGAGTGCAGTAGCTATAAAGGCAAACACACGCAATAGCTTTACCCGAAGCGGAACTTCCAGTTTTTCATAGCGGAGCGTGTGGGTGTTATAGTAATATTTGATTTTCTTCATGACGGCGATTGTACCGCGAAAAAGGAAACCGAACCCAACCGCTCAGTGTGGTTTTTAAGGCCCTATTTCATCTTTCACGTCTGTCGTATTCATTACCTTTGCCTGCCTCCCAAAAAAGGGAGGTTGGCAAATATACTGGCATAAAAACCAAAAATCAACCTAATTATTGCAGGTAAACAGGCCAAAAATAGACCTTAACGGTTTTATAAACCATAAATAAATGATGACCTCCAAAGAAATACGCAGCCAGTTTTTAGAGTTTTTCCGCTCTAAACAGCAC
>CBDTUH010000355.1:0-3478 GCA_965363375.1 uncultured bacterium | reverse complement strand
TGAAAACCCCATTAAGCTGGGCAACACCGTACATATTGAAGCCAAGGTAAGCCGCGCCTTCAGCACCTCTATGGAAATACACCTGCGCGTGTGGGGCGAGGATATGACGCACCAGTACCGCTACAAAAGCAACGAAGCCTACTACACCTTTGTGGCGCTGGACCCCAACCGCCGCCCGCGCAAAGTGCCCGAGCTGATACCGGAAACCGAAGAAGAAAAGGCCTTGTTTGATGGCGCCCTGCGCCGCCGCCAGCTGCGGTTGATACTGGGTGGCAAAATGAAGCCCGACGAAGCCATTGAGCTGAAAGCGCTTTTTAATAAAGGAGAATAGTGTGTGGTGAATTGTCAATTGTGAATTGTCAATTGTAAATAGTGAATTCTACAAAACGTCTCGTTTTCCTTTTGACTTTTGAATTCTGCATGTAGCCTTACATTTTAGTTTTCACTTTTGAGTGTTGACTTATTTCCAAAACGTCTCTTTTTCCTTTTAAATAAAAATGCAGTAAGAATTTTACCTCTTACTGCATTTTTTTATTCGCCAATTTCAACTATTTATTGCGGTACAAAGCGAATGCTGCGCAGCAGCGGCGAACCAAGTTGTGGCTCTTTGCCTTGCAGCGTGTAGGTTATAAACAGGTCCTGTAGGTTATTGCCCCCCTGCTGCACCGGTATGGTAATTTTACCGGCGCCGCCTTGCCAGTTGATAGCCGCACTGCCAGCCACTGCACCTTCGGCACTGCCCAGGCGCAACTGTACCGTGCCTGCAAAGGCTGCATTGTTACAGCAAGTTTCCAATTCAACAGCTTTAATGCCGGTAAGGTCTGCCTGCTCTATTTTTATGTAGCCGCTGTTTTGCGGGGCCTGCAGGTAGCGCGTGCCTGCCGAATCTTTAGCGGTAAAGCCATTGAACGTTTTCAGGTCTTTTGCCTCTATTAGCGCCGGGCGCAAAAAGATGGCGGCATTGCCCGTTAGCGGCCGCACACCTGCTGCGCCCCCATCGGTATAGGTAGCCTGCAGTGTAAATACTTCGTGCCCTTTGGCAGGCTTGGGTGTAACCGTTCCGGCATTGGGTAAAGAGACTTTGCCACCTTTTGCATCCTGCAGCGATAATATCCAGCTTACTATTTGGCGGGCATCTTCGTTTTTCAAATCGGGATGGGCCGGCATGCTGGCTTCGCCCCAAACACCGCGGCTGCCGCTTTTAATTTTATCTACCAGGTAAGGCACCGCATCTTTTTGTGCGGCATATTTAGCCGCCACCTGCGTGTAGGAGGGCCCAACGGATGGCTCGGCCGTTTTGTGGCAGGCTTTACAATCGAGCGTTTGCACCAAACTTTTGCCCACAATAGTGGCCGATGCCTGCTGGTGCCCCATCGATTGTTCTGCCTTGTCGTAGCCCTGTATATAATCTACCGATACAAACAGGTTTTGCATCTGAATACTATGGCCGGCATCGCGCACCACTACGTTGTACGTAATGGGACGGCCGCTGAAGTAAAAGCTTTTATTCCCTTTTAGCTGCACCTGCAGCTGCGGCACTGCATTGCCAGCGTACACAGTTACGGCATTGCTGGTAGCACTGGCACCTTTTTTATCCATTACCTCCACAGCGATGTTGTACTCGCCGGGCTGGCTGATGGTGTAGCGCAGCTGCGGCTCACTTGTTTCCCTGGTTTCTTTACCAATGGTCCATTTGTAGGTCAACGCATCCGCTTCGGGGTCTTTGGCATCAATGGTAGCGGTAAAGGTGTGGGGCAATCGGCCACTGGTTTGCGTAATGTTCAGCGCCTGCAGCCTGGGCGGGCTGTTGCCGGCAATGTAGTCGATACGTGCCAGGCCGGCATCTTCGTTTTTGGTGAACCAGCCCGAGCCATACTCCAGCACATACAGCTTTCCATCGGGGCCCACTTCCATATCTATCGGTGCATTAAACTTGGTGCCTTCCATAAAAGGTTCCATCTTGTCAAAATCGCCATTGGGCAGCATGGTCACTGCTCTTATCCAGCCACGTATCCAGTCGTAAATAAAAAATTTGTTGTTGTAATACACGGGCAGGCGTGTGTCTTTCGGAAAATCGGCTGTGTAATAAACCGGGCCGGCCATGGCATTGCGGCCGCCCTGCCCAACCTGTGGAAACTGCGGCGAAGCACCATAGGGATACCAAACAAAAGCCGGCTGTGCCGGTGGCAGCGTTTGCAATCCTGTATTGTTGGGTGAATTGTTGACGGGTTGTTGAGGATCGTAAAAGGCGCCGCTCTGGCCAGTAGCATAGTCAAACTGGTTGTAGGCATAATTGTCGCCTACAAAAAACGGCCAGCCGTAAAAGCCCGCTTTGCGTGCCTGGTTCACCTCGTCGTAGCCACGCGGCCCACGGGTTTGCAGGCTGTCATTAGCCGCATCGGGGCCCACCTCGCCCCAATACAAAAAGCCAGTTTTTTTATCTACCGAAATGCGGTAGGGGTTGCGGTTGCCCATCACAAATATTTCGGGGCGGCCTTTGGGCTCGTTTACAAACAGGTTGCCATCCGGAATATCGTAGCTGCCATCTTCTTTAATGCGAATGCGTAAGATTTTACCGCGCAGGTCGGCCGAGTTGCCGGAAGAGCGGCGCGCATCGTACTGCTCAAAACCCGGCCTTCCATCCATCGGCGCATAGCCATTGTTTTTGGCACCTGTGGGCTGGTCAAAAGGGGTTGAGTTGTCGCCTGTAGAAAGATACAGCAGGTTGTCTGGGCCAAAAGCAATGGAGCCGCCGGTGTGGCAGCAAATGTTGCGCTGCGAGTAAAACTGCAGCACTACTTTTTCCGACGACAGGTCCAGCGAATCGTTCACGAATTTAAAACGCGACAACCTGTTGACAGAAGTATCTATCGGCGCGTAAAAAAGATACACGTAATTGTTTTTTTCAAAAGCCGGGTCGGCAGCAATGCCCATCAGGCCTTCTTCGGCGTTTACATTAGGAACCGTAGCCTTATGGTATACATTGAGGTACCCTACCTGTTTGATGTCTTTTGTTTCGGGCTTGAGGCGCATGATTTCGCCGCGGCGCTGCGCAATCAAAATATCTAAGTTTGGCAAAATGGTCATTTCGGTAGGCTCAAACAAAGTGCCTTGGGTAAGTGTGGTTTTTACAAAGCGGTCGTCATCGGGCACAGGTTCCGAATTGGCTTTGCTGTAATCCAGTTCTTTATTATCGCCTATGGCGTATTGTATACCACCTAATAAATGCTGCAGAAAAAGCGGTTCGGTGTAAGACTCCTCCGTATGACCCAGCGCGGTGTAAAAGGCGCGGCCGCCATCATAATTGTGATACCAGCTCATAGGATGATTATCGCCATTGGTGCCGCCCTGGTAGCTTTTTTCGTCGATGGTCAGCAGCACAGTTACATCCTTATTCAGCTTTTTAAAATTGTACCATTCATCAAAGCGCTTCCACTCTTTGGGCAGGCCTTTGGTGGCGGGGTGTTCTTCGCCCTGC
>CBDTUH010000354.1:0-3504 GCA_965363375.1 uncultured bacterium | reverse complement strand
TTATGGCTTCGGCCACGCGGCGGGGCTCGTCGGTATCGTATTCATTCGGGCGGCCGGTGGCTACTGCGCAGAAGGAGCAGGAGCGGGTGCAAATGTTGCCCAGTATCATAAAAGTAGCCGTGCCGGCACCCCAGCACTCGCCCATGTTGGGACAGTTGCCACTTTCGCAGATAGTGTGCAGCTTGTGCGTATCTACCAGGCCGCGCACGTGTTTGTAGCTTTCGCCAATAGGAAGTTTTACACGCAGCCAATCGGGCTTTTTGGGTTTTGCTTCTGCTGCGGGTACTATAGGAAGTTCAATCATTTACCAGTTGATTTAAAATAATAAACGTTCTGATAACTGAAAATGTTCAGGCTGCAACAGAACGCTGAAGGGTGCAACGCAACGGCAGTTCAATAGAATTGCTGCAGCTGGCTACACAATAATTTTGCAAAAATACAGCTCTTATTTGCGGCGTCCAAAAACAAAGGCAATATGGCCCTGGTAAAACAGCTGCTTGTCGGGGTTGAGCAGCATCAGAGGCACTTTTTTGGAGAAAGCATCCACAGATACGCCGATTTCCAGCGCGCTTACCGACTCGTTGTATCGGCCAAAATCAAAGCGCAGCGCGGTTTTGGCATACACGCCGGGGTTCAGCTCCAGTTCGCTCCAGCCCTTGCCAAAGCCTGCCGAACCAAAAATGCGGCCGGTTAGGAAAAGCGCACTGTCTTTAGGTGAATATTTGATCTCTTCGCGCTGGCCGGTGGCATTTTCCACTTCCAGGTAATAAGGCTTCAGCAAACCCAGCGAAAGGCCGCCCTGCAAAATCCCGATTACGGCAATACCGTTCTTATTTCCTTTTTGCCCTAAAATGTATTGCTTACCAAAACCCAGGCGCGACTGGTAAAAATTATTGACCTTTCCGTAAATAAAAGTGTTGCCAAAAAACCCATCAGATCCCTGGAATTTTTCTTCCTTCGGGTGTTTGATTTCGGTGATCTCCAACGAATAAGTATTGGTAATGCGCGGCGATTTCATGCGGCCCAGCTCGTAAAACACACCATAACCGTTGGTGCGCAGCTGCAGGCCAAAAGCACTTTGTTTATAGTAAGATAAAACACCTTCCTCTTCCTGCCGCACCATGGCGCTGATGCGCTGCCGCTTGGCCTCACGGCGCTCCTCTTTGGTGTTTGTTCTGGTGGAATCCTGTGCCCATAAGGTAAAGCAAGAAAATAAAAGGAAAAATACGAGTATGCTTTTTTTCACTGTTGTTGAAATATGGTTAACGTAAATTTAGGCAAAAAAACGAATGACTTCTACAGTATTATATACGGAAGATTTAAGAACTTATTGTACGCACCTGCAATCCGGCAGCACTATAGAAACCGATGCACCGGTTGACAACAACGGCAATGGCGCCCGCTTTTCGCCTACCGATCTGCTTGCCACCTCGCTGGGGGCCTGCATGCTGACGGTAATGGGCATTAAAGCCCGCACCATGGGCCTTGATATGAACGAGGTTAAAGTGGAAGTGAAAAAGAATATGAAGCCCGAACCGCGCCGCGTTGGAGCTATTGATTTAACATTTTCTATACCTCAAAGCCTGGCGCAGATCTCTGAAAAAGACAAAACCATTTTAAAGAACACGGGCCTTACCTGCCCCGTAGCCAAAAGCCTGCATCCTGATTTGGAAGTAAATATTGACTGGGGCAGTTGGAGTTAGGGAATGGCAAATAGGGAACAAGAAATTGTGAATGAAAGAGGAGTGAATTGTGAATGGTGAATGACAAAAAAAATAAAAGGAAAAACAAACGTTTAAAGGCTGTCAATCGTCAACTGTTATTTTAAAAGGAAAAAGAGACGTTTCGGAACGTATTTAAAAAAATTGACCATTCACCATTGACAAAAGGAAAACGAGACGTTTTGATTTATGGGGAACAGCTATTATTTTGGCGCTATCATTCTGAAAACCCAAACCTATGAAACGTAATCTTCTTCTTTTCTTTTGTATTGCTTTGATGCTGGCCGGTTGCGCACGTGGCGTTACACCTTTTGATGCCGCTAACAATAATTATAAAAAATGCCGCGGCCTGCGCTGATTACAAAGTGTTCCATTTTTTAAGCACCGCGTTACCAACGGCGCAATCGAGGCAGCGGCGGTAATGGCAATACTCATTTTTCAGTTCTATCAGCGCCTGCGAATCGAATGCCGATGCATTGGCAACAGAAACGTCTTTAAATCCCTTTGTAATGTAGTTGCTTTCTGCTGCCGTGGCCTGCAGCCATTCAATGGCTTTTTCTTTCAGTTCTTCTTTCTGATGGTACAGTCCATAGGCAAACAGTGTAGGCACCACCGTATTGATAATGATGTTATCAATCATATTATCTCCTATGGTTTTCGGTTTGTAAGCCGTTGGCTCACCAAATCGATAGTGATAGTGCCAGTAGTCGTTGGCGGTTACCGCCAGCCATTGCTTTACATTAGCTACATTTTTTGCTTCTACAATTTTAGAAAAAAGATGTTCCGACTGCTGCACCAAAGCCGCTAATTGGGCCAGCCGAAGCGTAGGGAAATTGGGCGGACGCATGCGCAGAAAATGTACGGGTATGGCGGCTGGTTGAAGGTTGTATTTTGTTTTCAAAAACCCGTATTCGCGCACCAGAAGTTTTGTATAATCGTCTGCCGGTTCTTTGGGTAATAAATTGGCCTGACCAAATAACAAGGCTTCCAGCTGCTGAATGCTTTGCTTATGTTTTGCGAATAGCCTTAAAGGTAATGTTTGCGCAATATTTTCAAAAGCATCGGCATTAACCTTGGTGCCAAAGTTGCGCGCAAGCAGTTGCCAAAAAGTTTCTTCCCAGTGGTTGCCGCTCCTTTGCAAAACGTCTAAAATTCGTTTTGATTTTCTTGTCAGCCGTTCGGCCGCCAGGCGCTCTTTCCAGCTTTGCCAAGTCAGTTCCGACACCTGCGCTATAGTGGCCGCACAGGGCACAAAAGCCTGTTGCTGCATCAGGGTTTCATACTTATAGAGCAAAAGTTTGGGTATCCGGTGGTGCAGTTCCAATACGGGAAGGTTATTCAGGCCGGGCGCATCATCGTGCAGTACCACGTGCAAAATCACATTTTTATAATTTTCGTCTTCTTCATGACCGTGCGCCTTCCATTCCGATGTTTTCAAGTGCAGTTCTACCGAGCCAGCCAGTAATGTGTTACCAATTTTGATACGTGCAGCTAAAAAATCAGGACCCTGGTTGTTGTTTTTGGTGCCGGGAAAAATGATTTCAACACCTTCGCCCCGCGTGGTTACCAAATCAGATCGGTTGAAATATTGAAATTGCCAGATGTACTGCAACAGCTTCTCCGTCATCCGGTTAAATTAGGAAATTTTTTTTAATGCCTGCACTACCCTGCTTACGGGCAGCCCCATCACATTATAAAAATCGCCATCAATGCGCAACTCATGCCGGACGGCGCGGCAGGCGGCCGGCAAAAAACATGTTGAACTCAGCCTCGAGGCGACGGA
>CBDTUH010000353.1:0-3510 GCA_965363375.1 uncultured bacterium | reverse complement strand
GCTCCAGGCGCCTGTTTTTAGTTATTACACTGGTAGCATACAATCCTGCCAGCAAAACGGGCGGCAGCCGGTTGCCAAATGGGTACATTACTTTTGAAAAGCTTTTGAAGGATTCGTTCTGGTTGCGCAGGATAATTTCGCGCGCAGCTTTATCTGTAGTTAACATTAAAATACCTGCACTACCGCCTATTACTCCAACTTTCAGCCAGTCACGTCCCTTCCATCTCAAAGGTGCAGTTACAGTCTCCTTCAGGTCATACGGATAAGTTTTTAAATAAGCGCTGTTGAGCCGGTAATATTGAAAAGCAGAGTCGGTCTTTAATAAGGAATCTTTTCTGGTGGTATCCTTTTCATTAATATTGGCAACAGTTGCAATATCCAAAAAGCTCTTACCACCAGGCAAGCTATCCTGCTGTGATTGGGCATGCGCAGGCAATGCAATAGATGCAAAAAGCCCAATTGCTATTATGAATTTTATTTTAATATTGGATGTGTTGTAAAAAGCCATAAACGTTGATTCATTTTCTGTAAGACTGCAAAAAAAACTTTATACTGGTAAAATGATCTTATATTCTTTTAAAAGCATCACTAAATACAGCAGATAAGTCAGCTTTATAAATGAAGCATAAAAAACATACCAAGCCTAAAATAAACCGCCGCTTTTCAGTTTTAAAATATTTCACCAGGCCATAATTTGGTAATTCGTTCTTATACTAATGGTGCATTGGTAAAATCATTGGCAATGAGTCCTTGCACAGTTTAAAAGGATTTACAGACGTTTTCCTTTTTCCCAAGATTAACATCAAGAAAACGCGTCTTTTTGCTCTTTTCAATTTTCCTTCTGCATGAAAGCCATTGAAAATCACTGCATCATCTTTCAGATAACATTAGTATACTGAAAATTCTACGAACAAATACTATAGATTGATTGTTGATGAACTAATAAGTAATTTCAATTATGAAGATCGTTGACATGAATATAGTTTCTGCATGAAAATCCTATTAACAGGAGCCACTGGATATATCGCCCAGCGTCTTCTTCCCGCATTGCTGGAAGAAGGTCATCATGTGGTGTGTTGCCTGCGTGACAAAAACCGATTTAATACTGCCAACTTTCCTACTGCGCAGCTTTCAATGGCTGAAGTGGATTTTCTGCAACCGGGAACCGTGCAAAACATCCCTGCAGATATTGATGCCGCTTATTATCTCATACACTCGATGTCTTCTACCGGCGATTTTACAGAGTTGGAAGCTGCGGCCGCAAAAAATTTCGTCGAACGTATTAACCAAACTACCGCGCAACAGGTGATTTACCTCAGCGGCATTGTGAATGAAAAACAGCTTTCCAAACATTTAAAATCGCGCCATAATGTGGAAACTATTTTAGGCTCTGGCAAAGTGCCGCTGACCACATTGCGAGCTGGCATTATTGTAGGCTCCGGCAGCGCTTCTTTTGAAATTATTCGCGACCTGGTAGAAAAACTTCCTCTGATGATTGCGCCTAAATGGCTGAACACTGCTTGTCAGCCTATTGCTATTCGCAATGTTATAGAATTTTTATCGCGAGTACTGTTCAGGAAAGAAACCTATGGAGCCAATTACGATATTGGTGGTCCCGATATTCTATCGTATAAACAAATGTTGCTGCAGTTTGCTCAAGTGCGAGGGCTCAGGCGACGGATATTTGTAGTGCCCATCATGACGCCGCGCCTTTCTTCCTACTGGCTTTATTTTGTAACTTCAACCTCCTACACATTGGCGCGCAACCTGGTTGACAGCATGAAAGTGGAAGTGATTTGTACCAAAAACAACCTAGCCCAATTGTTGGATGTTGAGCTGATTCCATACAAAAAGGCCATTGCCATGGCATTTGATAAAATCGAGCAGAACGAAGTAGTATCAAGCTGGAAAGATGCACTTACAAGTAATATCCTGAACCAGGGCATAGCACGACACATTGAAGTACCCGTGAACGGTTGCTTTAAAGATGTACAAAAAGTAAAAGTTGCCAACGAAGAAAGTGCGCTGAATAAAATTTGGAGCATTGGTGGCAGCAATGGCTGGTATTATGGCAACCGGCTTTGGGCAATACGCGGTTTCCTGGATAAGATTGCTGGCGGCGTAGGACTAAGAAGAGGCCGTAAAAGTCCCAATAAAATAAACGCAGGAGATACGCTTGATTTCTGGAGAGTATTGCTGGCCGATAAACAGCAAAAGCGCTTATTGCTTTATGCAGAAATGAAACTTCCAGGAGAAGCCTGGCTGGAATTTAAGATACAAAACCACGTGCTGGAGCAAACAGCTACCTTTAGACCGCTGGGCCTTTGGGGCCGGCTCTACTGGTATGCCATATTGCCATTTCATGGTTTTATTTTTAAGGGAATGGTGAACCGGATAGCAGAAGAAGAAAAAGTAAAAGATCATCAGTTGCAGGCAACAAAACAATAAAACGTCTCTTTTTCCTTTTGAGTCATCTTTATCTAAATGATAGATAAAAACGCGATATTACTTACATCTGCCGGAACTTGTTGATGGCTTCTACCTTGTTTTGCACATGCAGTTTCTGATATATATTCCGCATGTGTTTTTTTATAGTTTCAATGCTTAAAAAAAGTTGTTCCGCAATTTCTTTATATTGAAGTCCCTGCGCCAGCAATTGCAATACTTCCCGCTCGCGTTTGCTAAGTAGGGCACTTTCGGAATTTAAAAGCGGTTTTTTAAAAAAAGAAATTACCCGGCTTGCAATATAAGGACTCATTGGCGCGCCGCCATTTACCAGTTCTGTCAACGCGTTTCCAATTTGAGTTACACTCGATTCTTTTAATATATAACCAACAGCACCACTTTCAAGCGCTTTTACTATATGGTCATCATCGTCGTGCATGCTGCAAACAAGGCACTGTATGTCCTGCGTCTGCTGCAATTCCGCTATCAGTTCTATACCGTTTTTTCCAGGAAGGTTAATATCAACTATAGCAATGTCGGGTGGATGGTTCAGCATTTGAAGGGCCGCTTCCGCAGAGCCATATACCTCACCCAGCTGAAATGCTTCATGAGAATTGATAACATTCACCAAAGCCTGCTGAAAAAGTACATTATCTTCAACAATAGAAACTGTTTTGATCATGATTCGTGATTTAAGGGTATAGAAAAATGCACAATCGTGGTAGCCCCAGACTTTAATATAAACTTTCCGTTTACCTGTTCCATTCTTTTGCGCAAATTACGAATACCGTTTCCGGTGTCCGGCACAGTTTGAGGATTGAAACCAATACCATCATCAGTAATGGTTATATGCAAAATTTCATCTTTTATTTTCACCTCCAACCAGCAATGGCTTGCATGGGCATGCTTCAGGCTATTGTGAAGCGCCTCTTTTACAGCCAGGTAAATATGCCGGCGCTTCTCACCCTGAATAGTATAGTCTTTTATCGGGTACTGTGGCAGACTCACTTTAAGGTTTACACCACTATTCTCAAAAAGTGACAACGCCTGCCGCTGTATATAAAA
>CBDTUH010000352.1:0-3515 GCA_965363375.1 uncultured bacterium | reverse complement strand
GGTAAGAAAACAAGCGTGGAAGAAATTAACGCTGCCATGAAGGCTGCTGCCAACGAAAGCTACGGTTATACCGAAGATGAAATTGTAAGCTCCGACATTATAGGAATGGCTTACGGCAGCTTGTTTGATGCCACGCAAACAAAAGTGCAAACTGTGGGCGACACACAACTGGTACGCACCGTTAGCTGGTACGATAACGAAATGAGCTACGTATCGCAGCTGGTACGCACGGTTAAATACTTTGCAGAACTGATTCAGAAGTAAATAGAAAAACCAGATGATGGTTCTAACTATTAATTCATAATTTTAAGAGGGCTTTCTTTACAGGAAGCCTTTTGTTTTTACCCCAAAAACCAATGCATATGTCTAAATTTTCAGATTATAACTTCTCCGGCAAAAAGGCTTTGATACGTGTGGATTTTAACGTGCCCCTCGATGAGCAGTACCACATTACAGACGATACGCGTATGCGCGCCACCATTCCTACCATTAAAAAAATACTGGGCGATGGTGGTTCGGTGATTTTAATGTCGCACCTGGGCAGGCCCAAAGATGGACCAACAGACAAATATTCGCTGAAGCATTTGGTACAACATCTCGAATCGCTTTTAGGAACGGATGTGCAGTTTGCCAACGATTGCATTGGTGAAGAAGCGGTGCAAAAAGCCGGCGCCCTGCAGCCCGGTCAGGTGCTGCTGCTGGAGAACCTGCGTTTTTACAAGCAGGAAGAAAAAGGTGATAAAGACTTTGCGCAAAAGCTGGCGCAGCTGGGCGATGTATATATAAACGATGCCTTTGGTACGGCGCACCGCGCGCATGCTTCTACCGCAGTAATTGCGCAATATTTCGATAAGGATGCGCGCATGTTTGGCCTGGTGATGGAAGGCGAAGTGGCCAGTGCCGAAAAAGTGATGAATGCTAACGAAAAACCATTTACGGCCATTATTGGCGGCGCCAAAGTGAGCGATAAGATTTTGATAATAGAAAACCTGCTGGACCGCGCTACTGATATTATTATTGGCGGCGGCATGGCTTATACGTTCATGAAAGCCTGCGATGGAAAAGTAGGCAACTCATTGGTTGAAGAAGACCGCATTGGCACCGCTAACGAATTGCTGCAGAAAGCAAAAGAAAAAGGCGTGACCATTCACCTGCCTTCCGATTCTATTATAGCTGATAAGTTTGCGGAGGATGCTGAAATTTCATCTTCATTAAGCAACAACATTCCTGATGGCTGGATGGGTTTGGATATTGGCGCACTGGCCTGCGACTTATTCACTAAAGTAATCATGAACTCAAAAACCATTTTGTGGAACGGACCGATGGGCGTGTTTGAAATGGAAAAGTTTCAGCACGGCACCAAAGCCGTAGCTGATGCCGTAGCGGCTGCAACGGAGAAAGGTGCTTTCTCATTGGTAGGTGGTGGCGACAGCGTAGCAGCAGTCAACCAGTTTGGCTATACCGATAAAGTAAGCTATGTATCTACCGGCGGTGGTGCCATGCTGGAGTATTTCGAAGGCAAGGAACTGCCCGGCATAGCGGCGGTAAAGTAGGCATTTAGTTTTTTTATCGGTTATAATGTTTCGTTTATTATAAAACGTCTGTTTTTCCTTTTGAATATTAAAAGGAAAAACAGACGTTTTTCTTTTGTTGTTTTTAAGAGGGGATTTTGAAAAAATACAAAAGGAAATAGAGACGTTTTGAGTAATGAAAAATTTAAAATTAAATATGTAAAAGTCACGTTGAGATATTGTGGCTGTTTGCCAAGAAATATGAACTTGATCTTTAAAAAGAAATAAAGACGTTTTGGTGATGTGATTGCTGCAGCTTCAACGGAGCGTCGCAACAGCAGCTGCATCAGGGCTTAGGTGCCGGTCAACAAAAAACGTCTCTTTTTCCTTTTGCTTTGCAAACACACGATAAAAAATTGGATGACAGGGTTTACTTTTTACTTACATGCTACCATCAATAAAAGACATTTTGTCAACAAACGCTTTTTATTTGCCGCGTGGAATAATAATTGATGAAATGAAAACCATTCAGCAGAAAATTTTAAATGCTAATTTTAAGCAGAAACAAAAAAACAGAAACACATGAAACGTTCAATGCCCTTACTTATTATTTTAGGTATAGTAGTGGTGCTCCTTTTTATGGGCTGCGGCCAATATAACAGCCTGGTGCAGCAAGATGAAAATGTAAAGAAAGTTTGGAACAACGTGCAAAGCCAGTACCAGCGCCGCGCCGACCTGATACCAAACCTGGTGGAAGCCGTGAAAGGCGAAGCCAACTTTGAGCGCGGAACGCTGAACGATGTGATCAATGCGCGCGCGCGTGCTACCTCTATGCAAATAAGCCCCGAAAACCTGACACCCGAAAACATTGAACGCTTTCAGCAGGCACAGGGCCAATTGAGTGGTGCGCTTAGCCGCTTATTGGTAACCGTGGAGCAATACCCCAACCTGCGCGCCAACGATGCCTTCCGCAACCTGCAGGTGCAGCTTGAAGGAACGGAAAACCGCATTGCTACGGCACGCAACGATTTTAATACCGCTGTTCAAAGTTATAACACGCAGGTACGCAAGTTTCCTACCGTGCTGTTTGCCGGTATCATGGGCTTTAGCCCGCGCGAAGGTTTTACTGCAGATGAAGGTTCGCAAAATGCACCACGTGTAAACTTTGACGACCAGCGACAGCCGAGCGTTAATTTTTCTGACACCACAACCCGATAACGTGAAGCTACCCTGGCAGAAACAAAAAGAATTTTTTACAGCAGCCGAAAAAGAATCCATTTTAGCAGCCATCAAAGAGGCAGAGCAGCGCACCAGTGGCGAGGTGCGCCTGTTTGTAGAGTCGAAGTGTCACTTTGTAAATGCGCTGGACCGAGCGCAGGAAGTGTTTGCCCAGTTAAAAATGGAACAGACAGCCGAGCGCAATGCCACGCTGGTATATATTGCAGTTGATGATCGGCAGGCTGCCATTTTTGGAGATGAAGGCATTCACCAAAAAGTGGGGCAGAAGTACTGGGAAGACGAGATACAAAAAATGCTGCTGTACTTTGGCAAGCAACACCTGGTAGATGGCATTGTAGAATGCGTTCACGACATTGGCCAGGCGCTGCACTACTATTTTCCTTACAACCGCGATACGGATAAAAACGAGTTGCCCGACGATATTGTGTTTGGTAAATAATTACATGAAGAAACTATTACTGATAATAAGCCTGGTTTTAATTGGTGTTGTGGCCTTTGCACAAATAGAAAGGGTAATACCCGATGCACCCAACCCGCCACGGCTGGTAAACGACTTTGCCAACCTGCTGACGCCTGCGCAGCGCGATGCGCTGGAGCAAAAGCTGGTAGCCTATGATGATAGCACATCGAGCCAGATAGCTGTAGTAACTGTGGAGTCGCTGGAAGGCTATGCCGCGGTGGACTATGCGGTGGCGCTGGGCCGCAAGTGGGGTGTAGGTGGCAGCCAGTTCAACAATGGTGTGATCATACTGGTTTCTACCGGTG
>CBDTUH010000351.1:0-3518 GCA_965363375.1 uncultured bacterium | reverse complement strand
AACACTCAATCAACAATCTGACGAATTGGTTTGAGAGGATTGGTAAGCGTCCGAAGTAGGCCGCGGTGATTATCCGCCGGCGTGGAGAGATCGAGGAAGGTGTTCGTAGCGGAACTGTTCGCGGATGTATTTGCCGAAGTAGGTGCCAACCGCAACAGCTTTGAAACCGTGAACCTGAATGCGCTGGTGGAAGAAGTGCTGACCGACCTGGAAGTAGCCATTGCAGAACGCGATGCGCGGGTGCAGGTAAGCCACCTGGGCTGCCTCAGCGGCGACAGCCTGCACCTGCAACAGCTGTTTCAAAACCTGATTGGTAATTCGCTAAAATACAGCCGTGCCGATGCCGAGCCGGTAATCCATATTTCATCATCAATGGTAACCGGAAGCGATACCGGGCTCGACCTGAACGAGCAGGAAAAGGGACAACAATATTTAAAGATAGAGCTCAAAGACAACGGGCAGGGATTTTCGGATGAAGAAGCTGGCCAGATCTTTAAAATATTTCAGCGGCTGCCGCAGCACCGGCACGAGCACAACGGCACAGGTATTGGCCTGGCTATAGTGCAACGCGTGGTGCAAAACCATAAAGGCTTTATTACGGCACATGGCGTTCCCGGCGAAGGCGCTACGTTTATAGTTTACCTGCCCGCCGTTTAAAAGGAAAAAGAGACGTTTTCTTCTTTTTAACATCTGTACCATCTCAATTTTTTTTAAGAAGGTATCATGAAAAAGAAAGAAATTGAAAAATACCTGCCTGAAAGGGTACACGAGCTGCACCGGAATTATAAAATATTGCTCCGCCATTTTGAGCCCGAAGCTGTACATAATTTCCGGGTTGACTATAAAAAACTGCGGGCTGGTTTTCGTCTTTTCAATACCGGGCTAAAAAAAGATGACCAACTAAAAACCGGTAAAAAACTGGACAACTTTTACCATTTGGCCGGCAACCTGCGCAACTTGCAACTGCATCATAGCCGCATTGTCAATCTGGCCAAAGACCTGCTGGTAAGTGCGCCGGTACAATACCTTGCTTATCTTGAAAATGAAATAGCGCAAAGCATCAAAGCACTTGAAAGTTTGTCTTCATCAATTTCTGCAGGTTATTTTGCAGGCCTGGAGCATCAAGCTGCTGATGTAACTTATAATGAAGATGCCACCGAAGGTTTTATCAATCATAACCGGATGCGGGCCATTCAACTATTTTTTCTATCCGATTATAAAGACGAAGACCTGCACAGTATCCGCAAGCTTTTAAAAGACTTTTTTTACAACAAGCCTTTTTTGATGATGAGCCGGCAAACGATTCTGCCGCCTCCTTTTGCTGGTTTTGAAACGCTGGAGCAGTTTACCGAAAAGCTTGGCAACTTCAACGACCTTTGCATTGCACTTGAATTGTTAAGTGCAGATGCTATTGCGTTGATAGAAAGGGAAAGTGAAAAGAACGTGCTGCTATTTATGCAAAAGCAATTGGAATGGAGTAAACAGATAGCGGTTGTTGAATTAAAAGCGTTATTTACTTCCGTAAAAAATAATCTGAAATCGGCTGCCAGTAATGAGCTGGCAGAAGTGGGAATGCAATAGGATTTTGTAGGGTTTTAATACTTATTTGAAAATTCTGCTAATTGATAAAAACGTCTCTTTTCCCTTTTAAAAACTATACACTCTTCCTGTTTTGTACCCACCTCTTTCTTCTCTTTACCTCATTTATATCGACCCTCAAAACCTCTCTTTTTCTTTTTGATGTTTCGCTCTCAGTATTCAATTTTACAGCTTAAATACCAAACGTCTGATTTTCCTTTTGTGTTATTACATATAAGTCAGCTTTATTTGGTTCGATTTTTTTATATCATTTCCGCATGAGAAAAGAAGCAACTAATAAAACAAAAATTGTGGTGATTGGTGTTGGTGCTGTAGGCTCTACCACGGCTTACACACTTTTACTGCGTGGCCGTATGGATGAACTGGTATTGATTGATGCCAATGAAGAAAAAGCAAAAGGCGATGCGCTGGACATGAATCACGGACTGCCGTTTTTAACCAAAGCCGATGTGTGGGCCGGCACTTACGCGGACTGCGCCGGTGCAGACATTATCATCATCACGGCCGGTGCCGCGCAAAAGCAGGGCGAATCGCGTATCGACCTGCTGAAGCGCAACATCTCCATTTTTGAAAGTATTACCGACGAAGTGCTGAAATATAATAAGGATGGTATTTTGCTGATTGCCTCCAACCCGGTTGATATCATGAGTTATTTTACCTGGAAGAAATCAGGATGGCCCATTCACCGCGTTATTGGCTCGGGTACACTGCTGGACAGTGCGCGTTTCCGTTACCTGATTGGTGATAAATTATCCATTGATTCGCGCAGTGTGCATGCACACATCATTGGCGAGCATGGCGATTCGGAACTACCGGTATGGAGCCTGGCCAACATAGCCGGTGCCGAGCTTTGGCTGGATGAAAAAGACAAGAATGAGATTTTTGAAAACACCAGAGATGCGGCCTACCATATCATAAAAGCAAAAGGCGCTACTTATTATGCCATTGCACTGGCGCTCGACCGCATTTGCACGGCCATATTGCACAACGAGTCGGCCGTTCTCAACGTATCCACACTATTGAATGATTATCATGGCATCAGCGATGTGTACCTGGGCGTGCCCTGTGTGATAGACAGAACCGGTGTGAGGGAGGTATTAACTTTGCCATTAAACGAGGAAGAAAAAGTAAGGTTTAAAAATTCAGCAGATAAATTAAAAGGGTTGATTCAAACCATTACTTAATCAGTTGCTGTTTGTTCAGCAGTTTGCCTTCCAGTACGGTCACTTCGGGATTGTGGTATACCAGTGAGCCGGGAGCTACGCTTTTGGTTAGCCATACATTGCCGCCAATAATGCTGTGGTGGCCCACAATGGTATCGCCGCCCAAAATGGTGGCACCTGAGTAAATAACCACATGGTCTTCTACAGTAGGATGCCTTTTGGTGAATGCCATGTTTTTGGTAACACTCAGCGCACCTAAAGTAACGCCTTGGTACAGTTTTACATGGTTGCCGATCTGCGTGGTTTCGCCAATAACAATACCAGTACCGTGGTCAATAAAAAAGTATTCGCCAATTTGAGCCGCTGGGTGAATGTCTATGCCTGTTTTGGAATGGGCCTGTTCGGTGAGGATGCGTGGTAGCAAGGGCACATTTAATAGGTGCAGTGCATGTGCAATGCGATAAAAGCAAAGAGCATAAAAACCGGGATAGGCGCGTATCACTTCAAATTCGGTATGCGCTGCGGGGTCGCCCTCAACAATTGCTTTTATGTCGGTATTCAGCAGCTTATAAATTTGCGGCACCTCTTCAAAAAAATGGGCCGCCACGGCTGCATTGTTACAATCGTAACAGGCGGTTGTAGCGTCCAGCATATCCAAAAGACTGCTTTGCAGCAAATCCAGCATTTCCTTTACCGCCTGCTCAGAAGCCATCACACAGGTGGAAAGCTGCGGAAAAAGCACGCAAATCAATTGCT
>CBDTUH010000350.1:0-3522 GCA_965363375.1 uncultured bacterium | reverse complement strand
CGTAGCCAATGGGGTCGGGAATGTTCTGAAAATTGTCCACCGTATATTCCTGCGGAATCACATCAATGATCTGGTCGCCGGCAGGAATGTACGTTTTGTACTGATCGTCGATCAGCTGGTCAATTTCCTTTTGCGAAATCTCGTCATCATTGTTGTGGCGCACAATGTCGCCACGCGTTTGCAGGCTTTTGATGTGGTGGCCCGCAATGCCCACATACACCTCGGCTATCTCCAGATTCGGATTGCTCACCACGCAGTTTTCGAGGGCGGTACGAATGGCCTTGATGGTTTCGTCGATGTTCAGCACCTGCCCGTGCTTTACACCGTTGGAGTTTGCCCGACCAAAACCTAAAATCTCCAGTTTGCCAAACTCGTTCTTTCGCCCGGCAATCACAGCTATTTTGGTTGTTCCAATGTCAAGCCCCACAATAATTGGTTGCTCGTTGTTCATGTCTTATGTTGTTTTTTAGTTGTTCTTTTCTTTTACAGGTTAAAAGGAAAAACAGACGTTTTGATACAACCTCTTATTTTTCTTTTGGCTCCTGTTGCACATCACACCCAATAATTTTGCCTCAGTTTCTGTTTTTTTTGAAAGGAAGAGAAAACGTCTCGACTTCCTTTTAAAGTTTTTTTTCATCAAGCCGGTTGCCGGTTGGGCATTACCGCTTTTGGCTTCTTTTTAGGTGCTGTGCTTTTTGGTTTTTCAACAACATTGGATTTTTTTGGTTCTTCGGGCTTTTGGGCCGTATTGTTATTATTGGTTTTTAGAGCTTCTTCTTTGTTGGCCCTGGCTATAGAGTCCGCACGCAGCTTTGCAGCTTTTGCATTTTCAATGGCCAGGCTGTCGGCTGTTGCCTGCAGGCTCATACGCTGCACCAGCTCCTGTATGTTTTTTTGCAATTGAATAGAATCTACCGCCGATGCCATTTTCGATTTAATGCCGATCACCTGGTCTTTAAACTGCACATCCACCACACCGTATTTATCAAAACCGGTTTTGCTCAGCACTTCTTTGTAAAAGAGGAACAGGCGCTCCAGCTTTTCTTCCAGCTCCTCCACGCTTCCTATCCGTATGATATGATTGCCTACTACCGGCATCAATTCTATGTTTCCGTTAGCTGTAATATCTATCTGCGCAATTTGCGCCTGCCAAAAGTTGTGGCCGTTGATGTATTGCGCTAAAAAAGTAATATCGCGCAGCAACGCACTGTCACTTTTGCCTAATTTTTTTGCTGCTGTAAAATTGGTTACCACGGGCAGGCGCGCGCTTACACCCGGCAACAGCGGCATGCGCATACCGGCACTGTCAATATAATACGACTTGCCTTCTGTTGTAAATACACGGGCAATGGGGTCGCGCTCGGCAATCAGCACATGCAGCACATTGCGGCTGTCGAAATACAGTTCCGCATCGCGTATCCAGGTCTGGCTTTCCAGCATGCCTTCCAGCATACTCAGGTCAACTTCCGCAATGGGCTTGCCCACCACACCACCGCTGGTGGCGTATTTTATCTGCCCGTAAACATCATTTTTATCAATGTAAAATTTGCCGCGCTCACCCTGTATGCTGATGACCACCTGCTTGCAGCTGTGCACCCCGGGTTTGTTATTGGCCGCTACCAACAGCGTGGTCATGCCGGCGCCCACGGCCAGCCAGCCCACAACAGTTAACAGCTTTTTTATTTTACGATTGAGTTTCAATTATGCGTTTTCTATTATTTTTTTTAATGGTTGTACCAGGGTGTCAATATCGCCGGCGCCGGCTACTACAATCACTTCTCCAAATTCTTTATCGATGTCCTTAACATATTCCTGCATCCAGGCCAGCACTTTTTCTTTTTCTACCACTTCGCCTTTGCCCCTTTCGATATTTTTCAAGAGTAGTTCGCTGCTAACACCTTCCATTGGCTGTTCCCGCGCGGGATAAATGGGCAGCAAAATTAGGCGATCTGCAATATTTAAACTATCAGAAAATTCTTTTGCAAAATCTTTTGTCCGACTGAAAAGGTGCGGCTGAAAAAGAACCGTTAGTTTTCGTTGCGGGAAAAGGCTTTTTACACTTTTCAACAGCGCTCTTAATTCTTCCGGGTGGTGCGCGTAATCGTCAATCAGCACCGGGTAGGTATAAGCGCCTGCTACTTTTTCCTGCAGCGGAATAATGTATTCGAAACGACGCTTTACACCTTTGAATTGGGCAACCGCCTCTTTTATTTTATCCACATCTATCTCCAAATGATGCGCGATGGCAATAGCTACGGCAGCGTTCTCTACATTGTGCATGCCGCCCATCTTTAATTCCACACCACTTATCGTTGCTGATGGAAGTTGTACATCAAAGCGGTAACCGCCTTCTACTATTTTTATATTGGCCGCATATACATCAGCCGCATCGTTGCCTACACTGTAAGTAAGCTTGTTAGCTACTTTAATCTCCCGCGCTTTTGGCAGGCCAAAACGTGTAAACAGCAAACCACCTTCTTTTACTTTATTGCCAAAGGCCACAAAAGCCTTTTGCATTTCTTCTTCGGTGCCGTAGATATCGAGATGATCCGCATCCATGGCCGTTATCACTGCTACATCGGGCGACAACTTCAAAAAACTTTTATCGTATTCGTCCGCTTCTATCACGGCTACATTGTTGTCGCTGCTCCAGAAGTTGGTGTTATAGTTGGTAGCGATGCCGCCTAAAAAAGCATTACAGCCAAAACCGGTGTGGCGCAGTATGTGCGCTATCATAGTGCTGACGGTGGTTTTGCCGTGTGTGCCGCCCACGCAAATGTTGAACGAGTCGCGCGTGATGGCGCCGAGTATGTCACTGCGTTTTAAAACAGTGTAATCGTTCGACTGATAATACACCAGTTCTGCATGTGCTTTAGGTATGGCAGGCGTATATACCACGGCATCTACTTCTTTCGGAATGCTTTCCACATCTTCAGTATAATGCACCTGCATTCCTTCGGCCACCAATTGTTTGGTGAGTGCCGTTTCCGTTTTATCGTAACCGCTTACAACAACGCCTTTGCTATGAAAGTAACGTGCCAGCGCACTCATGCCAATGCCGCCAATACCTATAAAGTACAGGCTGCGCGTTCCGGCAGGTGCGGCCAACAAACTTTTTATGTCGAATGCTACTTCCATTTAAAACCTCTATTTTTCCTTTTATTAAAAACGTCTCTTTTTCCTTTTAACCTTTTAACCTTTTATACTTTTTAACACTTCCGTTGCTACATGTGCATCTGCATTTAAAACGGCATGTTGCGCAATGGCTATTTTCAAACTGGCCCTTTTCGATTCATCTTTCACAAGTTCAATTACCATCGGCACCACTTTATCAATCGCTTCGCTGTCCTTCACCATTAATGCGGCCCCTTTTTCTACCAGGTGCTGCGCGTTCACGGTTTGATGGTCTTCGGCGGCAAACGGGTAAGGCACAAATACCGTTGGCTTTTGCGCTACACACAATTCCGCTACCGACATGGCGCCTGCGCGCGAAACCACTACATCGGCCGCTGCATAAGCTTT
>CBDTUH010000349.1:0-3523 GCA_965363375.1 uncultured bacterium | reverse complement strand
GTCAGGTGGTTATACAGAGATGGCTGCTCAATCAGCGAACCCAGGCGTTTTAAAATACCAAGCCGGTTGTGCTGCAGGTCATCGCCAAATATTTCTATTTTACCCTGCTGGTTTTTTAGCAGGCCCAGCAGCAGGCGCAGCGTGGTGGTTTTGCCGGCGCCGTTGGGTCCTAAAAAACCGTAGATGGCGCCTTTTTCTACCTGCAGGTTAATATCATACAGGGTTTGCTGATCGCGGCTGAAAAAATAGTTCAGCTCCGATGTTTGAATAATAAGGTTACTCATTCGTTTTCGTTTTGGTTAATTTTAAAAGGTTGGAAGACATCAATGAAATGCGGGAGGAGTCGTCGGCCTGCACCTGTATCTGGCCAAAGGCCGATTTATTTTCCACAAAAGTAGAACGCTGCAGGTGTAGCTCCAGTTGCGCTATGTTTATATTATTGAGCCTTACTTCGGATTCATTCACCGCATTCAGCCTGAGGCCAGCCAAGAAAAAGTTTTCCGGGTTTATATCATCACTGGTGGTTACGAATGTGTTATTCACCGACATGTTCAACTGTCCACTGCGCTCGCCGGTATTTACCAGGTACACTCTTGAATTTATAAGGTTTACCCGCATGCTGCTGTCTACAATCAGGTGCACACTCAGGTCGCGCGAGCCGCGGCCATCGGCAGCCTTAGGCATGGTTAAATGTACATTGCCACCCTGCTCTGTAATGGCCACCTCTTTGCGGCCTTTTGTATATTTCATGCCGGGTTTGTTGCCATAGCGTACGGTTACATAGCCAATATTTTCCAGCGTTATTTGCTGAACGTTTGCCAGGGCGCGGCTTTCCATATTGCTTTCTTCATTGGTTGGCTCGTACGCCGTATAGTTGCCGTTTTTATATTTTGCGGATAACGCAATGTGGATGCCCGATAAAACCAAGATGCCGGTTAACAGGGCGCCTAATAAAATTTGATTACTCCTTTTCATAAGCCTATTTTGCAGTAGAAAAATGGTTAATTAAAATGTTGTTTTTTGAACTTCTCAAAGCGCGTTTTCAGTTCGTCTACATCCATACCCAGCAGGTACATGTTTCGGAAAAGCGCCGGCAGTTCTTTTTCTAAAAATTCGTTCTTGCGGTATTGCGTAGCGTTCTTTTGAGCATCGGGGCCTACAAAGTATCCAATGCCGCGCTGGTTGTATATAATGTTCTGCCCCTGCAAAAATTCGTAGGTACGCATCACGGTATTGGGGTTTACCTCCAGCTGCACCGCCAGCTCGCGCACGGCAGGTATGCGCTCGTCGGTCTTCCAGTCCTTCAGCAGAATTTTTTCGCAGATGTAATCCGCTATTTGCAGGTATATGGCTATTGATTCTCGGAATTGCATAATGTTTTTTTAAGAGCTTAAATTTCTTTTTCGGTCAGGCGGAAATAAGTCACCAGCCAGAAGAAAGGTGCAATGGCAAACTTGGCCAAAAAGATCACCACATCATCTAAAACCGGCGGAAGCTGCACTACCTTGTCAGGCTTTCCATTGGTATAAACCAAATAAGAAGACAGTCCCTGGTGATGATCGCCAGAAGGCATCATCTTGTGCAGCAGGTAGCCTTCTAAAAATGCCACCAGCAGAAAACCCAAAAACAGAACGATCGCCGTTTTTACAATTCCATACTGGTTAAAGTAAACAGAACCCAGCAGGAAAATAGATTGCACGGCAAAAAAAGCCAGCAGAAAGTAGAACATCAGGTTGGCATCGCCCAGGCCCCAGTTGTACTCGTAAAATACATTGATGGGTACTGTTTTGGTGCCGGAAGTGATATAAAAAGGATGCACATTGTTGGCAATGGTAACCATGATAATATTGGCCAGGTAATAAACGGCTGTGTATACCACAAAAAACACCACCACTACATACAGCAAAGCGCAAAGCAGTTTTTCCAGTGCGGAGGCGGGCGTTAAGGTATAAAAAGTACCTTTTGACTTAGAACCCAGGTGCGAGAAATACTGGCCGGCAAACAGGCAGCCGATACCAAAAAGCCCCAGAAAGTAACCTACGATTTGTATGCCGCGGTCCAGGGGATCTTCGCCATGCACCATCAGTTGAAACGTAAAGTAAAAAATAAGCAAAGCAAAAATAGCAACGGCGGAGAGCAGGTACCTTTTACGGTTTTCTACCCAATGCTTTCCTACCAGCCAGCTCCATCTTTGAAAAGAAAACGAATTCATAAATAATTTTTAAGATTGAAACAGTGTTTTGATTTTTTCGCCGTTGGTAACAATGGCTTTATATAATAATTCCATATCCAGCTTACCTTCTTCGGCCTCGTAGTTGGGCGTAACAATCACATTGCCTTTTAAAGAAGATTCGCTGTAAAGTGCTTCTTTGGCTTCCCGCTCGTCGGATGATATGCGGAAGGAAAGCTTCTCCATAATAGCTTCCACCTTCTGATCAAAGAGTATTTTGCCTTCGTCAATAATGGTTACGCGGTCAATCAGGTTCTCCAGGTCTTTTACCTGGTGGGTGCTGATAACGATGCAGCGGTCCTCGTCCAATGCGCTGGCCAGCACTTTTCTGAACTGGCTTTTGCTGATAATATCCAGGCCGTTGGTGGGCTCGTCCATCAAGAGCACCTTGGCATTGGTAGCCAGTGCAAACGAAATGAGCACCTTTTTTTTCTGGCCGTAGCTCATGTTTTGCAGCGTACTGTCCTGTGGCACATCAAAATCGCGCAGGTAAGTTTGCAGCTGGCTTTCGCTAAAGTCGGGGTAAAAAGGCGACTCAATTTTTATAAAATCGGCCAAAGGAATATTGGGTAGGTAAAACTCCTCGGGTACCATAACCATGTCTTTCAAAAACTGAGGTTGACGCTTTCCGGGTACAAAACCGTTGACGGTAACGCTGCCCTGCCTTGGAAACAGCAGGCCAGCCACATTTTTTAATAAGGTGGATTTACCTGTTCCGTTTTTTCCCAGCAGGCCGTAAATATGGCCCGGGGTCAACTGCAAGTTCAGGTTGTCAAATACCTTTTTCTTCTTGTAGCTGAAATGAAGGTTCTGAATGTTGATCATTTATTATTAGTTTAGTGTACTACTACAATAGTACACTACGAAAGTACAAATCTTTTTCATACCACAAAATATTTTTTCTTTTTTTGGTGATGAACGGTAGCCGGCGGGCGTTTTACTTTAAAATCAAGTAAAAGGAAATAAATACGTTTTGCAAAACGTATCTATTTCCTTTTGAATGTAAGATTGATTACCTGTAAGAGGATAAAACGTCTATTTTTCCTTTTAAATGCTACGTGAAATCGTAACTCCCTCAATCGTAATTTATAAATCAAAACGTCTCTTTTTCCTTTTAAACATGTTGAATTTTACATTTTTCATTTTGCATTATAAACGTCTGTTTTTCCTTTTAATCCATTAACCCTGCAACTTATTTTTTCCACCCCGGCTTTACCAGCAAAAACGTACCCGCGCATTATAATTTGTATTTTGCGCCCAAATTGATGATTTACATTTGGTAAGCATCCATTT
>CBDTUH010000348.1:0-3535 GCA_965363375.1 uncultured bacterium | reverse complement strand
GCCATTTACATTCAGCAAATTGGTAATTTCGGCCGCGAAAGTAGTATAAAGTTTTGTATGCTTTTGTGTTAACAGCTGATATAAATAAGCCATATTACTTTTATTAAAGCCACGCGCCATCGAATCTTTGCGTACCCGGTAATAAAAATGCACTTCGGGCAACACCACGCCTCCAAACCCACCCTCTATCAGCGACAGCACACTGTCGTAATCTTCCATACCGTATAGAAACTGCCCATCGTTGAGACCGGCCTGCAAAAAAGCATGGCGGCGATAGACTAACGAACTTGAATTGATCATATTGTGAAACAGCAAATATGGCGGCTCAGGCGTAAAGGTGGGCCAGATGTTTGTTGAACCTTCAAAATACTGCACCCAGCAGCCTACAAAGTGCACATTGCTTTTTGTTTGCAGGATATTAATCGCCTTGCTGTAGTAAGAAGTGGAAACGGTGTCATCAGCATCCAAAAACGCCAGAAACTCGCCCCTTGCCGCCCGGGCACCGGCATTGCGGGTGGCTGAGAGCCCACTGTTCTCCTGTGTAACAATTGTTACTTGCGGGTGCGCTATATATCTTTCCAGCGCCTGCCGGCCTTCTTTGTTACTGCCGTCATCTACAATCAGTACTTCTATTTCTTTATGATCCGAAGCCAGGATGGAGTCAAGTGTTTGGTGCACATACCTGCCTAGATTGTAATAAGGTACCACTACCGACAGCAAGCCTTTTTGTGCATTACTTGTATCTGACGGTCTCAATTTATTATCGATGCCGGATGTAAAAGGGAAAACAGACGTTTTGGCTTGTGTGGCAGCATACCGGTTCAGCAACTGCATTTTTGACTGGTAAAACGTATCGGGATTGCATTTTAATTGAATCGCTTCTGCCGCCTGTTTTCCCAACTGCTGTAACTGGGCTTTGTCTATATTCAGGGCCTGCTCCAGCTTTTCTGCAAATGAAGTTTCAATATGGTGGTCAAACAAAAATTCGTTAACACTATCCTCTATCAATTCAACCTGCCCGCCCTGCTTTGATGCCAGTACAACTTTTCCGGCAGCCATACACTCAATTACCGTATAAGGTAGGTTTTCGATGGTGCTGGGTACTACTATCAAACGGGCTTTTTTTATTTGAGATTGCAATTGCGCCGGCGGCAGCACACCTGTCATTTGCAGCAACCCGCTTTCCAGGAAACGTCTGTATTTCCTTTTAATGTAAGTACCCATGGTGCTGCCTGCCGCATGGTAGTAGTAGTTGGCATCACCTATCAGCTTCAGCGTTGTTTTGCGCCCCTGTTGCCAAAGCTGGCTAAAAGCCTTGAGGGTTTGCAAAACGCCCTTTGCAGGCGAAAGCTTACCAATAAAAATCACTTCATCATCAACATTTGTATCAATAACCGGCGATTCATTAAGCTGAAACGGATTTGGTATAACCTGGTAATCCCTGTTTAGCGCCGGGTAGTGCTGTTGTAACTGTTGCACCAGATAATGGCTGGGCGCTATGCACAAATCGGCTGCTTTGATAGAGAAGCGCTCCATTTCGCCTATCCAGAAGTAAGGCAACTGAAAGGTATTGATATGGTTATGCGCAAACGTAAAAAACGATGGGCAGTGACAAGTAACTGTTATATTTAAATCTTTAAAAAAAGGGTAACCCAGGTGCTTTTTCTGCAGCAGGTAATAGGCGATGCCATTATACTCCTGTGATTCTACCCAATGCGGCGCACCTTCGTTTTGAACAAACTTTTCAACAACCGCAGCAAAGGAATGACTGATCATGGTTTCGTAACCCAAAAAAGAAGAGGTGCCACCCAAGTAAGGTGAAAAGGTTACGATACGTACGCCCTCCTGCAAAAACGTCTTAATTTCCTTTTGCGCTTTGTCGGGTATAAAAACCGTTACGTCTACTCCTTTCTCCACTAAAATCCTGCACCATTGGTAACAGTAGGTACCAATGCCGCCGCCGTATTGCGGTGGGTATTCTGTTGTTAAAAGCCAGTACTTCACGCCTATTTTTTGCTTATTCTTTTTAACCTGTGATAAATATCCTTCAGCTTATTGTAAGGCCTTTTGTACTTATTTATCATTCTGAAAGCCTTAGAGCCGGCCAGTTCCAGCAATTCTTTGTTCTGCTCTTCCAGGTAAAGCATGCGGTTCATCATATGCGCATAAGCATCTCCGTAAGCACTTGCATCGGGGATTTTTGCCTGCACAGCCAATAACCTCTCATGCATTTCATCAACCATTTTTTGCAAGCCAAAATGGTTTTCTACCCTCCTTCTTGCCTTTTCTCCCAATAAACCGATTTGAGCCGGGTTTTGCAAAAGTGGGGCTAAAACGTCTATATATGCTTTTACATCGTGCTCGGGGTTTTTTCTGCTGATGAGAAATCCGCATTCTTTTGTTACCAACTCAGATTGGCCGCCAACATCAGCCCCTACAATGGCCAGGCTTTTAGCCATGGCTTCAAAAATAGAAAGGGCAATTCCCTCGTAAAGCGAAGGCAAAAAGAAAACATCTGCCGCATCCATATACTGTAGTACAGTTTCGTTGCTCTGGCTGCCTAAATATTGAATGGTATCTAAAAGATTCTTTGATTTGATGGCCTCCTCCAGCATCTGGCGGTCCGGCCCATCACCAATAGCCACAGCATAAAACTTCAGCCCTTTATTTTTTAGTGCCGCTATCGTTTCTACAAATACAATTGGCTGCTTTTGCTGGGTGAGCCTTGCGACATACAAAACCAGGGGCGTATCTTCTTTGATGCCTATTGCCGCCCTCAGCTTTTGTCTTTGTGTATCATTCCTCTTTATCTTTTCTGTATCTACATTGATGTAGCAAACATTTATTTTGCTTTTGTCTGCACCGCTGTTTACACACCAATCTGAAAGGTTATGAGAAGTGGTAAACGTTTGGTCCAGCAGATGCGTGTTCAACGCAGAGAAATAAGGATAACCGCCTTTATACCAGCCAATGTCTTCACAATGCAAATAATCCACAATTGGCAAGTGCGGGTGCTTTGCTTTTAGGTAAGGCAGCAGGTAATATCCATACATGGAGTTGGATAAGAATAAAACATCAGGTTTTCTGGTATTAATCAGGTACGTAACAAGTGATGAGTAACTGTGCTCGGTTCCTAAATGAGCTAAATGAAATATGTCAGCTGTTACTTCTTTAAACTTATCTTCCCAGAGATGCTGATCTTGTAAAGTGGTAATAACAGTTATGGCCCAACCTTTTTGCATGAGGCCACTCAATAAGTTTAGATTGTACTGGTCTGCACCACCTATTTGTAACCATGGAAACACACATAGCAGCCGCTTGCCAGGCGATAACTGCACCTCTGGTAATTTAATATCAGATGGAGTATATCCAAATGAATAAGTCGTTCTTTCAGGCTCAGGGAAACCATCAATCAACGCCTTCTCATATTTAAGCTTTAATTGCTGTTGAATAGCAAAAAGTGTTTCCTTTCCTTTTAATGTTTCCCATTTATTTGTATCAGAACGACGGTAATAAAAAAGATATTCCGGAATGG
>CBDTUH010000347.1:0-3552 GCA_965363375.1 uncultured bacterium | reverse complement strand
ATTTAAGTGTTATGTAAAAGTGGAATTTTCCCACAATAAGGGTATTCATTGTGCTAAATGGGAGAGGGAAAGGAGAAAAGTGCGCCATTGTATGCGCCAAAAAACAGGTTTGAATTTAATTTAAGATTGTCAGTTTAAATTAATAAATAATTCATAATTTAGTAGAGCATTAAGTATCCAATTGTGCTGAAAACCTTTGTGAGCCCGGGTTTACATAAAAAAGCCCCTTTGCAGGGGCCTTTAAAGCGTACCGAGGAGCAGACTTGAACTGCCGACCTCAGGGTTATGAATCCTGTGCTCTAACCAACTGAGCTACCTCGGCTTACCTGTGTTAAATAGGGTTGCAAAAATAAGGTTTGTAGGCTTTATCAAAAAATCATTTTTCAAGAAAGTTTATAAAATCCTGAAAATAAATTGAATAAGCTTTAAAATTTGATTGAGGTTTTACCTTCATTTCACCACTCTTTTAATTATCAAAATTTGACTAGGTTCTTCAATAGGCTTTTTTTGATAGAACCCTATGATCATAATTGCAGCATGACAGATCAGCAAGTATCTGGACTTGAATTTTTGAAAGCTCGCCAAGCGGCATCACAAAGCAACCATAAAAGTTACTACCTTATTCAGGTAAAGGATAATGGTATTGGGTTTGAGCAGACCTATGCCGAGCAGATTTTTAAAATGTTTCAGCGCCTGCATGGCAAAAGCGAGTATTCCGGTTCGGGCGTAGTGCTGGCCAATGTGCGCAAGGTAGTAGAAAACCATAATGGCTATATCAAAGCAGAAGGCCGTCCGGGTAAAGGCGCTACCTTTAAAATTTGGTTGCCCGAAAATAATCTCTAGGGTTAGAAAAATAGTGAATACACAATTGCGAAATAATTCGAAGTAGCAATTGACTTTAAAAGGAAAAAGAAACGTTTTTATATTAATTAAGAATCAAAAATTAATAATAATTGCTATTCAGAAGTGCTTAGGTGTTTGTGATTTTCAAAAGAAAAAAGAAATGTTTGATAAATTGTCAGTCATCAAATGGGTGTAACCAGATAAAAGGAAAAAGAGACGTTTTAAAACGTCTCTTTTTCCTTTTAAAAAATAGCCATGCAAAACCTTTATAACTTTACAGAAGGATAACCTTTATCCAGCCAGTCGGCTTTAATGCTGCGGAGCAGGTTCTGCAACTTATAGTTGGAGAATTGTTGTTTTTTCAACATATCATTTGCAGGCCGCACATTGGGGCAATAGGCAAAGGTGCAGCAGCCGCAGTACACTACAACAGGCACATCATTTTTCAGCTTTTTATTTCGTTGCTCAGCAGACCCAAAGCCGCTGCGTTGTCAGATGCGCCTACATCAACTGAGTCGGGAATAATGGTGCCGGGGCCAATATTAATGATGGTAAAGGTGTTCTTTTTGTTTTGTAAATCGCGCGCCAGCATTGCCCGTTCCAGCAGCTGATTGGCCGTCCAGTAAATGGGTTTTTACGCAAAAGAATAGATAGAAGTTAGCGTGCAGATGCAAATAGCAGCCTTTCTATTAGGTAGCTTTTTTTATGCGGATAGCCGCTTTTCAGTTAAGATGGTTGTAAGCAAAAAAAGCACAGCCGGCTTTTAGGCCGATTGTGCTTTTGGTATAGTTTTCAAAGCCCCGGATGGGACAGTTAATTTGTGGAATGGCGTTTTAATAGAAGGCACGTTTTTATAAACGTCTGTTATTCCTTTTAACCGCCGGAAAACTGGTTGCCCTGCTGGCCACCTGGGGCTGAAGAGTTGCCCTGGCTGCCGGTAGTGCCACCACTGTTAGTGCTTCCGGTGTTGGTGCCTGCGCCTGCACCAGCGAAGCTGCTTCCGGTACTGCCGCTGCTTTTATGTTTTGTTTCGATATATTCTTTAAAGTTCATTACATCCTGACGAATCAGTTTTTCAAAAACAGGATTCAGCAATTTGGCGGCACCGCTGCCCAGCTCGCCTGCAGGCGGGTGGTAGCTAATCACAACTTCCAACTCCGTTCCCTGTCCGCCCATGGCATCATGAAACATTACTTTACCGGCATTGTTGATCATGGAGTTGGGGATGGATTGCCAGCCAATCAAATAACCGGGTTCTTCCTTCACTATTTCTGCGTTCCATTTTATTTTGCCAATGTTGCCGGGTATCACCGCTTCCCAATGCGAATGCTTGGAATCAATTTCAGTAACCGAAGCCAGGTGCTTCATAAACAAGGGCAGGTTTTCCAGCTTGCGCCAGAAAGCGTACACTTCATCTTTAGGCTTGTTTACCACCAGTGAGGTGCGTATGTTGATGGCCGATGTTTGCGAAACATTTTTGGTTTTGCCCATGCTGCTGTAAACCGGGCAGTGGCCCGATGCGCCACGATAAAGAAGCACGCCGCCCAAAGCTGTTTTTACCAGCCCGCTAAGTGGGCTGCTGAACAAATTGTTAAGGCCCGATGATAACAGGAATGCGCCAACGGCCGCACTTACAATGCGCTCGTTTTGGCTTACGTTGATTACATTGCTACCACCTTCCGGCTGAAATTCGTTATCTGCATGCCAGCTTCCGTATTGTTCGTTTTGTACCATAAATTGTTTGTTTTGCCTTACTGCTAAAAAAATGGTGCTCAGGACAAAATAAAGGTAAAAGCAAAAAGAGACGTTTTTATGTAATGAGTTGATATGCAGTTTAATATAATTGCAAAAGCCTTTCTGTTTTAAAGAAAGGCTTTTAACTGTAAAATACAATTTATTCAAAAAATGAGTAGGAAATTACCCATTGAAAATGAAGGTGTTTATGCCTGTACTGAAGCAACAGATGCATCCTGCTGCTGCACACGGCCGGGGTATTGCAACAGGGCCTGCTCCAGGCAATCCATGGCTTCGTTAATATCGTTCAGGTTAAGCACATAAGCCAATCGCACTTCTTTTTTGCCCAGGCCGGGTGTGCCGTAAAAACCGGTAGCCGGCGCCAGCATCACGGTTTTACCTTTATATTCAAACGACTCCAGCAGCCACTGGCAAAACGTATCCGAATCGTCAATAGGCAAGCTGGCCATGGCATAAAAAGCACCGCCGGGGTTGGGGCAAAATACGCCGGGCATTGCGTTAAGTCTTTTTACCAACAAATCTCTTCTGGCCTGGTATTCAGCTTTGGGCGCATCAAAATAAGAGGAGGGTAAATCCACGGCCGCTTCGCCCATAATCTGTGCTAAACCCGGAGGGCTCAGGCGTGCCTGTGCAAACTTCATAGCGGCCGCATACACGGCTTTGTTTTTGGTAACCAGCGCACCCAGGCGCGCACCGCAGGCGCTGTAGCGTTTGCTGATGGTATCCATCAACACGACATGGTCTTCCATACCGGTTAAATGCATGGCACTGATGTAGGCACCGTCGTAGCAAAACTCGCGGTAAGCTTCGTCGGAAAAAAGGTACAAATTATGGTTCAGGCAAATGGTTTTTAAGGCTTCCATTTCTTCGCGGCTGTACAGGTAACCCGTTGGGTTGTTGGGGCTGCACACCACGATGGCCTTTGTTTTGGGCGTAATTACTTTTTCAAAATCG
>CBDTUH010000346.1:0-3559 GCA_965363375.1 uncultured bacterium | reverse complement strand
CAAAATCCTTTTGTGGCCAACTATTTTGGCCGGTACTGCGCGCCTTCAAAAATGGTTTTGGCAGGTGTTTGTAAAACCTGCTGCAAGGTCATTTCTTCATTTTTATCTGCATATTGCTGCACAATGCGCCAGCCGATCCACTGGCCCAAATTACCAGGACTTTGCTGCGGCATGCCTTGCGTAAATGGCGACTCGCCAATGTAAGTTTGTATAACGTGCGGCTCAATAGAGTACAAGTTTTCGGTTTTAATAACATGGCCCCAAATATTGCCTTCATTGTTGTCGGCCCATTCCAGTTGTGCAGTGGTGTAGCCCGTAACGGCGCTGTCGGCAGCATCGGGCGCAATATGGCTCAGCAAATACCATGCTTTTCCTTTTTCCACCATCTGCTCTATCAGCGGGCGGCCCACACTTTGGTCGGGGTACACATCATCGGCAATGGCGCGCAGGCTGTTGGCCACCATGTATTCCTTATCAAAGCGGCGCGAAATATAAGCCGGGTACAGCTGCTGCACATCGGCACTTTGGTAAGCGCTAAAAGCCTTGCCGGCATACTGGTGCAGGCCTATGCCCAGGTGCTGCGGCGTCAGCACGGCGCCGGGCGCATCCAGCGTGGCAATAAATGTAATAATGGTCGGCAATTTATAATTGGGGAAATAATATTTCACATACTTAAAATTCTCTTCCAGATCTTTTTGCAGCCAATCCATATCTGGATATTTTTTCTGGATAGAATCGTTGAGGCTGCGGTAGCTGCCAATAATGGTTTTTATGATAGACATAGCTTCGGCACCGGTTGGCGGCAGTTGCAGAATGTCTTGCATGTAAACAGGATAAAAATGGGGATATGCTTTTTGAAGTGCCATTAACCCTTTCACCACGTTAGTTGTATCCAGCTTAAAAAAATCCTGCTCAAAACGTTGCAGCGTTACATTCGCTTCAATGCCGGAAACATCGGGCTTGCTTTTTCCATCGCCACAAGAAACAAAGAGTACGATTATTGCTATAAAACTCCATCTGTACATAAGCATTCAAACGCTGGTGTTAAAAATTTATTACGGAAATTTGAAAGATAAATAAGACAGGCAACACATGAAAATATTTCTGGCGCAGCAAAATTACCACATTGGCAATTTCAAGTATAACAAGGCTAAGATAATTGAAGGCATTGGCAAAGCAAAAGCACAAGGTGCCGACCTGGCGCTTTTTCCGGAGCTTTCGGTGTGCGGCTACCCGCCGCGCGATTTCCTGGATTTTAAAGATTTTATTGACCAGTGTTATGCCGCCATTGACGAAATAAAAGCGCATGCCGATACCATTGGTGTGCTCATTGGCGCGCCGGCGCGCAACCCCAATATTGAAGGTAAAGACCTTTTCAACGCCGCTTTCTTTTTGTATGAAGGAGAAGTGAAAGGGGAAGTGCATAAGACGCTTTTGCCCAACTACGACATCTTTGACGAGTACCGCTACTTTGAACCCGCCGACCGATGGAACTGTGTGGAATTTAAGGGAAAAAAACTGGCGGTAACCATTTGCGAGGACATCTGGAACATGGGCGACAACCCACTTTATCGTATAACACCGATGGAGCAGCTGATTGGCCAAAGCCCCGATGTGATGCTCAACTTATCGGCTTCGCCGTACAACTATGCGGCCGATGTGGTGCGCAAAAGCATTGTAAAAGCACACGTGGCCAAGTATGGCATTCCTATGCTGTATTGCAACAGCGTGGGTGCGCATACTGAAGTGGTATTTGATGGTGGCAGTCTTGTATACAATGTGGCTGGCGAACTGGTGAAAGAGTTTAAATATTTTGAAGAAGATGAAGGACTTTTTGACCTGAATGATTTAAGTGCAGCCAAAAAATCAAACAGAAACAGTGATGCAGCTTTGATTGAAAAAGAAAACGTTTTGCGCCCGGATAAACCTCTAATGCAAAATGAAGCAAACACACAGATCTATTTTACATCTAAAGAAGTGGGGCGCGACCAGGATACACTGGATTACATTACCGACGAAAAAAATATCAGCGAGATTCATGGTGCGCTGTTGCTGGGCATACGCGATTACTTCAGTAAGATGGGTTTTGCCAAAGCAATATTGGGTGCCAGTGGTGGTATAGATAGCGCGGTGGTGCAAGCTTTGGCCGTAGAGGCATTAGGTAAAGAGAATGTACAGGTGCTCTTGATGCCTTCTGAGTTTTCATCAGGCCATTCCGTTTCTGATGCAGAACAGTTGAGCAAAAACCTCGGCAACCGTTATGATATTGTACCTATCAAAAATGTGTACGATTCTTTTCTACAAACACTAAAACCAATGTTTGGCAACTTGCCTTTTAACGTAGCCGAAGAAAACCTGCAGGCGCGCGCACGCGGCGTGTTGCTGATGGCGGTAAGTAACAAATTTGGGTCTATATTGCTCAACACCTCCAACAAAAGCGAGCTGGCGGTAGGCTACGGCACCTTGTATGGTGATATGGCCGGCGGCCTGAGTGTGCTGGGCGACCTGTACAAAATGCAGGTATATGCACTGGCGCGCTACATCAACCGTAAAGGTGAAATCATTCCTCAAAATATTATCAGCAAAGCCCCTTCTGCCGAACTGCGGCCCAACCAAAAAGACAGCGACAGCCTGCCCGATTATCCCATTCTCGACCGCATCCTATTTCAATACATAGAGCTAACGCAAGGCCCGAAAGAAATTATAGCAAAAGGCTACGATGAAGCGCTGGTGGCGCGCATTTTAAAACTGGTGAATACCGCCGAATACAAGCGTGCGCAATTCTGTCCCATCATTCGCGTAAGCTACAAGGCATTTGGTGTAGGCCGCAGGCTGCCCATTGTGGGCAAGTATTTATCGTGATGGATTAAAAGGAAATGGAGACGTTTTAGGTGAAGTCAAAAGTTAAAGGTGAAAACCATAAAAGTGGCGGAAAGCTTAAAAGGAAAAAGAGACGTTTTGAATATTGAACAAGAGCCAAGGAATGATGAAGAGAAAAGTCAATAGTGAATAGTGAATGAGAAGTGTTCAACTTTAAAAGGAAAAACAGACGTTTTATTTTATTGGCAATTCACAATTGACCATTCACAAGAAAGGGAAAAGAGACGTTTTCAAAACGTCTCTTTTCCCTTTTAACTATAACCGTAAAATAACTTAGTGCTTCAGCGTAGCAATCATGGATACCGGCTGACCCATAAAAGTAGTGTCTTTGGCCAGGCTAAGCTGTGTACTGTTGAGCGTTACAATTTTAAATTGACCACCTTCGGCACCGGCAATTACATCACCGCTAATGTTCATCGCCGTTTCGTTAGCTGCAAAGCTCCAGGTAAAAGAAGTAGTCTGAGGATCAGCTGCATCACACTTGGTTTGACCTTCATCAACCGTTCCGTTGCCATTGGCCGAAAAAGTAATGCTGTTATCAGTAAGGCAGGGTTCAAGCGTTTCGGGCGGCAATGTGGCATCTATGCTCCCGTTCTTATCCACATCAATACCGGCGGTTTCAAACTTCCAGGCCTGCTGCACCAGCAGGTTTGTTTTTTCCGACTGTTCATTGTCATCG
>CBDTUH010000345.1:0-3560 GCA_965363375.1 uncultured bacterium | reverse complement strand
CCATAATTGTTAGAATACGCGCGTTGCAAAAGCCTGTGGTAGCAGCGGTGAATGGCGTAGCCGCCGGTGCGGGTGCCAACATTGCACTATGCTGCGATGTAGTGGTGGCAGCCGAAAGCGCTTCGTTTATACAGGCGTTTTCTAAAATAGGATTGATACCCGACAGCGGCGGCACTTATTTTTTGCCAAGGCTGGTAGGCTGGCAAAAAGCATCGGCACTGATGATGCTGGGCGATAAAGTAACTGCCACCGAAGCCGCCGGCATGAACATGATCTATAAAGTGTTGCCGGATGAAGATTTTGCACAGGCATCGCAGCAGATAGCCCAAACGCTGGCGCAAATGCCTACCAAAGGCCTGGCACTTACCAAAGAAGCGTTGAATTATTCACTCACCAACAACCTGGAGCACCAACTGCAAACGGAAGAGCGGCTGCAGTTGCAGGCAGGGCAAACACACGATTACAACGAAGGCGTGCAGGCTTTTCTGCAAAAACGCAAGCCTCAATTTAAAGGAGAATAAAAAATGGAAACAGGGGATAAAACATTAGCGCAGCAGGTAGTAGATAAAATGATGCAGCACGATCTTTTCAGCCAGTGGCTGGGCATAAAGGTTCAGGAGGTGCGCGAAGGATACAGCAAAATTGGAATGACCATCCGCGAAGAAATGATCAATGGCTTTGGTATTGTACACGGCGGTATTGCTTTTTCGCTGGCGGATAGTGCTTTTGCTTTTGCCTGCAACAATAGAAATAACCTTTCAGTAGCGCTCGATACCTCCATCAACTTTACAAAAAGCACACAGCCCGGCGATGTGCTTACCGCCGAAGCCAAAGAGCTGCACAACGGCCGCAGCACAGGGCTTTATTTAATAACCGTTACCAACCAGAAAGACGAGCAGGTGGCATTGTTCAAAGGCACTTGTTTCCGCACCGGTAAAACACTTGTATAAAACAATAACATTTGCAGCAACAGCTTATACAATGGTTTGAAAGTTCGCCGCAATTGGCTGTACTCATTAGCCTGGGCATTAGTGTGCTGATAGCGCTAGTAGGTGTGTTGCCCAGCGTGTTTATTACGGCGGCCAATATTTTATTTTTCGGCTTTTGGCAAGGCACGCTTATCTCTTTTGCCGGCGAGGCTTTGGGCGCGGCTGTTGCTTTTTTACTATATAGAAAAGGTTTTAAGAAGCTTTCGCAAAAAGGGCTTGATAAATATCCTAAAGTAAAAGCGCTGATTGATGCAGAAGGCAGGCAAGCCTTCGGGCTTATTTTTTCTTTTCGCCTCTTGCCCTTTGTACCGTCGGGATTGGTAACATTTGCAGCAGCGGTGGGGAAAGTTGGCTTGCTGCTTTTTGTTGTTGCTTCATCGCTTGGTAAAATACCCGCCTTATTGATAGAAGCTTACTCAGTATATCAAGTAACAGAATTTGGCTGGCAGGGAAAACTCATTTTAGCCCTTGCTGCAATTGGCATTATTTACTGGTTACTGAAAGGAAGAAAGCCAAAAGGAAATAGAGACGTTTGACGGGACATGAAACAAAAGGAAAATGAGACGTTTTTTGGTAGCCAGCTTTAGAATAACTATTTGGCCTTACTTGCGTCGCACACTTGTACGTTCCCATCGCTATGCAGCAAAAAGAAATGGTTTGCTAAATGCATTGCACTTTACAACCGTAAAAAAACAAAAGGAAAATAAGACGTTTCTAATAACGTCTCATTTTCCTTTTAAATATTGCTGATGCTGTTACTGGCGTACAAGTGTGGGACGCAAGTAAAGCTCAATAGATAACTATTGCTGGTTTCCCACAAAACTACCTTCTGAATTCAACGCTTTCCATAGCAGGTCTTTCAACTCCGAAATGTTTTTGTTGATAACCGATGAAATAAAAATGTGCGGTACATTGTTGGGCAGTTCTTTTGCAATCGCTTCTTTTAACTCATCATCCAACATATCGCTTTTGCTGATGGCGATGATGAATTGCTTGTGTAAAAGTTCAGGGTTGTATTCTTCCAGTTCGTTGCGCAGTATCTCAAATTCTTTTTTATGGTCTTTGCTGTCGGCGGGAATAAGGAACAACAAAATGGAGTTGCGCTCAATGTGGCGCAAAAAGCGGTGGCCCAAACCTTTGCCTTCTGCAGCGCCTTCAATAATACCGGGTAGGTCGGCAATGCAAAAGCTTTTGGCATCGCGGTATTCTACAATGCCCAAATTAGGTGTGATGGTAGTAAAAGCATAATCGGCTATTTTGGGTTTGGCTGCTGTAATTACAGATAATAAAGTTGACTTACCGGCATTGGGAAAGCCCACCAAACCTACATCGGCCAGCACTTTTAGTTCCAGTACTTTCCAGGCTTCTATGCCGGGCATACCGGGCTGCGAATACTCGGGTGCCTGGTTGGTAGGCGTTTTAAAATTGGTATTACCCAGGCCGCCTTTGCCACCCGGCACCCACACGATTTCCTGTCCGTCTTCCAAAATCTCGGCTTCTTTTTCGCCGGTTTCTTCGTCCATGGCAATAGTACCCAAGGGCACTTCTATCACAATATCTTTTCCGTTGCGGCCGGTGCGGTTGTTATCGCCGCCGCGCTCGCCGTCTTCTGCCAGTATGTTTTTGTGGTAACGCAGGTGCAGCAGGGTCCACAGGTTGCGGTTGCCTTTTAAAATAATATGACCACCACGGCCGCCATCGCCGCCATCAGGGCCGCCAAAGGCCGTTAATTTATCGCGACGGAAATGCTTGATGCCCGCGCCGCCGTGCCCGCTTTTGCAAAAAACCCGTATCTGGTCTACAAAGTTGCTTTTTTCCATAATCAGGCTTCAAATATCCGTTCTTCTTCCAAGGTAACCGTACAATTTTTGGTGAGGGCAAATTGCAGGGGGCCATTTAGCTGCGCGTATTGGTTGTTTACCAGCTCAAAAGCTTCAATGGTTTTGGCATCGGGGTCGGCCATCAGGTAGTACTTTACACCGCATTGCTGATAGAGGTTGAACTTTAGATTACGGTCTTTTAAGCGGGTAGCTGCTGAAAAAATTTCGACAATCAAAACAGGTGGATTTCTGATAAAGTCATCTGGATTTACAGGTCCACATACAACCATCAAATCCGGGCGCACAATGGTTTCATCATTAATAACCCAATCCAATTCATAACAGACATTGCATGGGCAGTCATTTCTGTTCTTTTGAAAAGAGTTTTCAAAAGCTAAAATAAATTGCTTTCCAACAAACTGGTGTTTGAATAGTGGCGAAGGACTCATGGCATAAGGATAGCCCTCTATCAGTTCCCAATCGCCTTGCCATTGGTTATAATCTTTAATGCTATAGCGAGGCGGTATGTGCGTGTTTTGCTGCATTCTTTGTAAAGTTATCTAAAAGTATTTATGAGGATATGAGCAGACTGGGCTTAAAGAGACTTTTTTTAGCATTCTAATTTGTATAAACTTGTTAAGGCAACATCAGATGATTTAGATTGCTTATGAAATATATTTTTACTATTATTCCAAATATTTAAAAATATTATATATATTAGTTCAAACTTTAACTACACATGAGAAAAATT
>CBDTUH010000344.1:0-3563 GCA_965363375.1 uncultured bacterium | reverse complement strand
ACTAAAGACCTTTTCTGAAGGGCAGAAGCTGATGCGAACCGGGCAGAACATCCGTTCGGCATTACTGGTAATCAGCGGTCTGGTAAAAATTTACCGCGAAGATGAGGATGGTAACGAATTCTTTATGTATTACCTGGATGCGGGTAAGGCTTGTGCTGTTTCTTTAGTGTGTGCGCTGGGGCAGGAAACCAGTGGGCTTATGGCCAAAGCCGAGAAGGAAGCTACTGTACTAAGTATACCGGTGCATTTTGTAGATACCTGGATGGGCAAATACAAAAGCTGGGCGCAGTTTGCATTAAGTTCTTACCGCGAGCGATTTGAAGAATTGCTGCAAACCATCGATCATATTGCTTTCCGAAATATGGATGAACGACTTTTGTTTTACCTGAAACGACACAAAGACACATTAAAGACTAACATTATTTCAATACCTTTTACCGAGATAGCGGCCGACCTCAATTCCTCCCGCGAGGTAATTTCACGCTTAATGAAAAAGCTTTCAGAAAAGGGCGTGGTGAAGCTGCATCGCAGTCATATTGAAGTACTAGACGTTGAGTCAGGGATTTCTTAAAACACTGATTTTTAAAAGGAAAAAGAGACGTTTTGTGTTTTATTCAATGTACATAACCCAATTTATTGCAAAGGCATAAGGTCAATCCTTCATGTTATATTAAGGGTTATCTTCTATAAAATTCACAAATCAAAACGGAAAACTATCTATTAGCATTTTAAAAGCTGGTTGTGTAGTTACTTTACATTATATGAAAAACCAACCTCCGCATGCTGGAGAACCTGTGTTGCAAAAGCAAGATGCCTTACCGTCTTATTTGCTTTTTAATATGCTGGATGCCCTGGCAGATGTGGTATGTGCAATTGACGAGAAAGGGTATTGTCGCTACATCAACAAAGCCTGCAAACAGCTTTGGGGTTACGAGCCGGAAGAGCTGATAGGCCATTCTTTTTTCAATATTCTAAAAAATGAATATGTGGCCAGGTCTATAGCCTATTTTTCGCAATCAGAGGTTGTGGCATCGGGTTCCAATTTTACCAACAGTATTTATAAAAAAGATGGCAGCATTGCCGTAATACACTGGTCGAGCCGTTGGTCGGCAGTCGATGGCCTGCTTTACTGCACTGCCAGGGATGGCGCCGTTATGCAAGAGGCTGAGGAAAGGCTGAAAAAAGCACAGCTGCTGGCAAAGGTGGCCAACTTTGAGTTTGACCTGGTCAACCGGGTATATACCCACACTTCCGATTCCATGTTCACTCTTTTTGGGATTGATAAAAAAGTACATCCTGTTTTTACTTACCAGATGTTTTGGAAAGCTGTTCATCCTGACGACCTGGAGTATGTAAAAATCAATTTACTGCAGCCCGACCACTTCTATACAATAGCTTTGGAGTACCGCATTGTTCGTCCTGATGGTGAAGTGGTTTACATCAAACGGCTGCGCGAAGTAGTTAAAAATGATGCCGGCCAACCTGTAAAAGCCATTGGCACCCTGATGGACATCAGCGAACAAAAAAGAACGGAACAGGCACTAATGAAAAACAAGCAGCGCCTGAAAGCTTTGGTGGAAAACGGTTCCGATCTTATCAGCATTGTGGACAATAATGGAACCTATTTGTATGTAGCGGATAGTGTAAAGAAAATATTAGGATTTGATGCTGATTTTCTGGTGGGTAAAAATGCTTTCTGCTTTATTCACCCCGATGACCAGCCACTGGCAGCTGCGGCACTTTCACAAATAAAGTCAAACAAGTATGTAACCATCCGGCACTTTCGGTTTAAAAACGCCGATGGCGACTGGCGCTGGATTGAATCAAGGGTGGCTAATTTTACAAACGATCCTGCCATCAACGGACTTATAGTTAACTCCATTGATATTACAGAAGAAAAAAGCCGGCTGGAAAAGATACGGGAGCTTTCCCTGATTGCCGAAAAAAGCCGCCAGGCCATTATGCTTTCAGATGCGCAGCACCGCATTACGTGGGTCAATCAGGCATTTACTGATCTGAGCGAATATACCCTGGAAGATGTTCAGGGCAAGTTGCCGCAGGAAATTTTTTCCAGCGCGGAAGTGAGTGTAGATGAGCATGAACAATTACAGCAAAGATTGGCTGCCAGTCAAAATGTTATAAAGGAGATGCTATTTTACAGCAAAAGCGGCAGAAAATATTGGATGGAACTGCAGGTGCAGCCGGTGTATGGCGATGATGGTAATTTTATACAATACCTGGCCATTGGGCAGGATATTACCGAAAGAAAGTACTTTAATTTTCAACTGGAATTGAGAGAACAAAAGTTTAAAACCCTGGTGCAGAACGGCTCCGACCTGATTGTGATTATTGATGAGAATGGCATGCTGAAATATGTAAGCGAAAATGTAGCAGAACTGCTAAACTATAATCCGCAAGACCTGAAAGATAAGAACGCTTTTGACTTGATACATGAAGAAGACCGGTCTGTTGTTTTAAACGAACTGCAAAAGGTTGTAAATGGCAAACATGAATCTAATGGAGTGCAGCACCGGTTTTTGAAAGCAGATGGCAGCTGGATATGGCTGGAGTCGAAGGGCGCCAACCACCTGGAAAATAAAGCGGTAAACGGAATTTTGATTAATGCCCGCGATGTTAGCGAAAGGGTAAAGCTGCAGGAAAAACTGGACCTTGAAATGCACAACCGCCAGAAGGAGCTGACAACCGCCGTTATCAATGCTCAGGAGCAGGAACGGTCGCAATTGGGGCTGGAGCTGCACGACAATGTAAACCAGATATTAACCACCGTAAAGCTGTACAACGAAATGTACCTTTCCGGGTTGCATCCTGAAAGAGACCTGATTAAAAAATCAACTGTTTATGTACAACAATGTATCAATGAAATAAGAAGTATTTCCAAACGTTTGTCAGCGCCAACCTTAGGGCATATCTCCCTGCAGGATTCTATTCAGGAACTAATTGATTCCATCGTTGTTGCAGGACAAATAGAATTGCTCTTCAGACCTTACAATATTGAAAACCTGTGTATAGGAAAAGAGTTGCACCTTACCATTTACCGCATTGTGCAGGAAGGGCTGAACAATATTATTAAATATGCCGATGCCAAAACTGCCATTATTTCAATCCGTCATTTCGAAGGTTCGCTAAAGGTGTTGATTTATGATAATGGTAAAGGGTTTGATACAAAGCTCAAACGCTCCGGCATAGGCATTACCAATATGCGTACCCGCGCCGAAAACATGAATGGCAGTTTTGTATTGATCAGTACACCGGGCAATGGTTGCACTATCAAAATGGAGTTTCCGTTGGCTAAGGATTGATTTTTTCAAGTCCTTCATCTTTTTTTCCTTTTAGCTTTTCTGCCCTGCGTATCAGCCACAATGAAGCTCTTTGCAAGCCTATAAGCACCACCAGCAGCAGCACTGCCAGTAAAAAAAGAAAAAGCGTATTGGCCTGTTTGTATTCAAATGCAAAAAGCAGTGCCGAGGATACGGCGGGCGGGTGCATGGCTTTGGCCACTATCATTACAGCAATGGCAATGATCATGGAAATGGCTGCAGAAG
>CBDTUH010000343.1:0-3564 GCA_965363375.1 uncultured bacterium | reverse complement strand
GGACTATAGATGGACGTGACAAGGTGGCCCTTATCAGCCGCAACCGGCCCGAGTGGCTGCTGACCGACCTGGCCGTGCAGCAAAGCGGTGCCGTGCTGGTGCCGGTGTACCCTACCATTCATGTAAGCGAGCTTCAGTTTATACTGCACCATGCACAGGTAAAAATGATTTTTGTGAACGATGCCGACCTGCTGCAAAAAGTGCTTTCCATACAACATGAGTTGCCGCAGCTGCAACACATTTTTTCGTTTGAAAAACTGGAAGCGGCGCGCCACTGGACCGAACTGCTGGCAGAGACTAATGAAAGTGTGGCGCAGGAAATTGATACTCGCAAAAAAGCCATTCAGCCTGATGACCTCGCCACCATCATTTATACATCGGGCACTACGGGCACGCCCAAAGGCGTGATGCTGTCGCACCGCAACATATTAAGTAATGTAATGAGCTGCTACCCGCTTTTCCAGGACATTGGCATCCGCGGCGACAAGGCACTGAGTTTTTTACCGCTTAACCACGCCTTCGAAAAAACAGCTACCTACCTCTACTTTTACACCGGTGTTTCTATTTATTATGCCGAAAGCACTGCTACCCTGCTGGCCGACCTGCAAGAAGTAAAGCCCGTGATTTTTACCACCGTACCAAGGTTGCTGGAGAAAGTGTACGAAGGTATTATGGCTAAAGGCGCTGCGCTAAAAGGCATTAAAAAAACGCTTTTCAACTGGGCCATTTCGGTAGGAAAAAAATACGAGATCAATAAACCCACAGGTGCTTTATACAAGGCGCAGCTGGCGCTGGCCAATCAATTAATTTTCAGCAAATGGCGCGATGCGCTGGGCGGCCGCGTGCGCGCGGTTATTACCGGTGCGGCGGCCTGCCAGGTTAAGCTGCTCAAAATATTTTCGGCCGCCGGCATCACCATTATGGAAGGTTATGGATTAACAGAGGCGGCGCCGGTTATCAGCGGCAACCGCTACCAACCGCAAGGCCGCATGTTTGGCACTGTAGGACCGCTGCTGCAAGGTGTGCAAGGCAAAATAGCACCCGATGGTGAAATACTGGTAAAAGGCGACAACGTAATGATGGGCTACTACCATCGCCCCGACCTGACTGAAGAAGTAATTAAAGACGGCTGGCTGCACACCGGCGATATTGGCCACTTTGTAGAAGGCAAATTTTTAAAGATAACCGACCGCAAAAAAGAAATCTTTAAAACCAGTGGCGGCAAGTATGTGGCGCCGCAGCCTGTAGAAAACAAAATGGTGGAAAGCCGCTACATCGAGCAGATAATGCTGGTAGGTTCCGGACAAAAGTTTGTAAGTGCGCTTATTGTGCCTGCCTTTCCGATGTTGAAAGAATGGTTTGAAACGCATAATAAGCCTTATCCCGGCAACGAAGGCGTGCTGCAATCAGAAGAAGCGTTAAGTCTCATCCGCAGTGCGATAGAGCATTACAACAAGCTTTTCAGCCCTACCGAACAGGTAAAGAAGTTTGTGCTGCTGTCCCGCGAGTGGACGGTGGAAAACGGCGAACTAACGCCCACCCTCAAACTCAAACGAAAAGTAATTCTGGAAAACTGGGCCCAGCAAATTGAAGAAATGTACAGTTGAGATTTTGTGGTATAGTGGTATTGGTTGGTAAGTTGATTGGTAAAACGTCTCTTTTCCCTTTTACGCTCTTTTACATTTTTACTTTTTAATTTCTCATTCATCAAAACGTCTCTTTTTCCTTTTAAAAAACCGCAGGAACTTTTTAGTTCCTGCGGCGCTCTTATTACATGTCATCTTCCAGGCTTGCGTTGCGCTCATCCTCGCGGGTGGGCTCTATGCGCGGGCTTTCGTCTTTTTGTCCGGCAGCGCCATAGTTGCCTTCGTGGCGGCTGCTGTCTTCGGTGTTCCAGTCGGCGCCGTAGTTGCTGCCAACATAGCTGGTGCCGCCATAAAAGCCGCCGGTATTGCCAATCATGCCATCGCCATCAAGGTCAATAGGTGTGGCATCATCTGCCAGAGGGCCCTCCACAGGCTGCTGCGGGCGGGGATCTTCTTCTCTGCGGGACTCCTCCCATTGGCTATCGCGTGGTGTTTGCTTATCGTCCATTATTTTTGATTTTAAAAGTGGTAAAAACATTATTGCTTAAAAAATTGTGCCTGTAACGGCCAAAAGGAAAAAGAGACGTTTACCAGCAGGTTTCTAATTTCTATTTTGATAAAATGTGGCTAACTTAATAGAGCCGCCCCGCAGGGACAGGTTTTATTTAAACATTGTTAATTAAGAAATAAAATGTGGCCCACAACCGAACTTGCAGTGGCGGAAAAACCTCTAAAATTCCTTTTACCGAAAAATGAAGTGGCTGTTGCTGATGGTGATACTGTGGAGTGTGCAAACTGTAATAGCACAAGAGCGCCGGGTCAATTTTGCCGAGGCAGACCGGCATGCGCAGTCGGTACCTTTTGCCACGCCCGATACGCTGGCGCAGCAGCTTACCGCCCCATTTACCTCCGACCTGCACAAGGTGCGCGCCATCTTCCGCTGGATCACTCACAACATTGCCTACAACGTGGCCGTGTACCCAAGTGTACAGCGCAGCCGCGGTTTTAAAAATACGTATATACAGGTGTACGATTCGGTGGTGGAATCGAAAGGGCTGGACGAGCGCGTGGCCTACAGCGTGCTGCAGAATAAAGTGGCGCTTTGCAATGGCTATGCGCGCCTGTTTAAAACCCTGTGCGATTATGCCGGCATACCGTCGGAAATTGTTACCGGCTATGCGCGGAGCAACATCGGCAGCCGCAAATTTAAATCGAACCACACCTGGAACGCCGTGTACATAGACAGTGCCTGGCACCTGCTGGATGCCACCTGGGCCAGTGGCTTTATTGCCTACGGGCACGATGAATTTATCAGGCAGTTCAACGAGGAATACTTTCTGGCGCCGCCCGGGCAAATGATACGCAGCCACTACCCCGAAGACCCGCGCTGGACCCTGCTGGCCGACCCGCCCACGCTGGCCGAATACCGGCTGGCACCCTTTAAGCCTACTGCTTTTATTAAATACACCATCAAAGCCTACCATCCCGGCACCGGCATTGTAGAAGCGGCTGTAGGTGATACGCTTCTGTTTGTGCTGCAAAGCAGCGATGTAGCGAAGGACCGCACCATTGCTGCTGAAAATTATTACGATTCGCTAACGCTGGCGGGTAATGGCCCACTGGCTTTTTTGCAGCCGCAGGAAAATAAGATCAGTTCCACTACTACTTATAAATACGTGGTAAATTCAACTTATGTTGGCTGGATCAATTTGCTTTATAACAACGATGTGGTGCTGCGCTACCGGTTGAATGTTAAGGCACGGAAAAAGGATAGTGTGGGATTGCGTTGAATTGATATATTTAACGGAACGAAGCTTGCCGATGTACCGGCATTAGCATTCCGTCTGTTTGGTAAGTTAGATAAAGTTGAATAAAGAACAAATGATGAATAACTGCTCATCAGCCGGTATATTGGCAAACTTGTGTGCGTGTTGCACAACTCACATTATGTGAATAAAGATAGTTGCAAATAGGTATT